>JAFTBX010000075.1 GCA_017455005.1 Lachnospiraceae bacterium
AAACAACATCGTCTTTGTCTGCGCGGATTACCCGGCGCTGAAGATCGCGGTCGAAATGGGCGAAGAGCGGAAGATAATTTATTCTCCGGCTGCGGCGCATGTGCTTGCCGGTGCCGTGATTATCGTCAATCCGTGCGCAGAACCGATGGAGGCCGGCGCACTCAAGGATACGGAAAATGATCTTCGTGCCGAATCAAAGAGATTGACCTGCGCTTATGTGAGAGCATCCGCGGGTCCTGATGAATCGACGACGGATGCGGTCTTCAGTGGAAAACGCCTGATCACGGAATGCGGAGAAGTGCTGGCTGAAGGAAGACCTCTTAAAAACGGACTTACGATCACGGACATCGATTTTGCCGGGATAGGCGTTCTGAGAAGAAACAGCCGGTTCTTTATCCAGGCGGACGCACAGGAGACGGAAGAGGATTACGTTTTTGCGGAGTTTGTTTATGATGATCTGAGTGAGACACCGCTTCACCGCGTAATCAGTACGAATCCTTACATTCCATCTTCAAGAAAGAAAACCGTCTGCAGGGAGATCCTGGACATTCAGGCTGCCGCACTGGCAAAACGAATGAGACATACCGGTTCAAAACGGCTTGTGCTCGGACTTTCGGGCGGTCTCGACTCCGCGCTTGCGGCAATTGTGAGCGTGAAAGCAGCAGATGCCGCAGGTTTGGATGCGAACGCTGTACTTTGTCTGTCCATGCCGGCCTTCGGTACGACCGGAAGAACACATGACAATTCTGCAAAGCTCGCGGCGGCTCTCGGATGTGAGCATCGGGAGATCCCGATCGCCGATAGCCTCCTGCAGCATTTCAAGGATATCGGGCATCCTTTGGATGTACATGATGCCGCGTATGAAAATGCGCAGGCAAGGGAACGCACGCAGATACTGATGGACCTCGCCAACATGGAACAGGGCCTTGTGGTCGGCACCGGCGACATGTCGGAAGAGGCGCTCGGCTGGTGTACTTATAACGGAGACCAGATGTCGATGTATAACGTCAGCGCCGATATCCCGAAGACCGTGATCCGTGAGATCGTGGATGCTTATGCGGATGCTTCGGACAATGCCGACCTTGCGGCTGTCCTTAAGGACATCCTGGACACACCGGTATCTCCGGAGCTTCTGCCAGCAGAGGCGGACGGCAGCATTGCCCAGAAAACGGAGGATATCCTCGGACCGTATGAACTGCACGATTTCTTCCTGTACTACATGCTGAAATACGGCTATGGTCCGGAGAAGATCAGCTGGCTGGCTGAGCAGGCGTTTGCCGGCAAGTACGATAAGGATGAGATCCTGAAGCGTCTGGAGATCTTTTACCGCAGGTTCTTTGCCTCCCAGTTCAAACGCAGCTGCGCGCCGGACGGACCGCAGATCTTCGGGATCGCGATGAGTCCGAGAGGGGGCCTCGTCATGCCGTCGGATGCTTCCGGCGTGGCCTGGATCCAGGATGTGGCGATCATGAAGAAACTCCGGGAGATGAACATCTGAGGTGGAAGGACGCAACAGAAAATTTATACTTGAGCTGCAGAAAAAAGCCAGAACGCGCCGTGAGTCGGGACTGTATGTGATAGACGGCCCGAAGATGGCAGGCGAAGTGCCGAATGAAGAAGCGGAAGACGTTTTCGTAACGAAGGATTTTCTTAACTCGGCACATGCCGATGACTGCTCGCGGCTCCTCCGGGAGAAGGGGTATACGGTCGTTACCGACGCGGAGATGAAGCAGATGTCGGATACCGTGACCCCGCAGGGGATCCTTGTCATCGCGAAGCAGCGTAAGGTCCGCGGAGTGAAGGCACTGATCGGGGACAGTAAGGAAAGCGTACCGCTGCTTCTGATCCTTGAGACGATTCAGGATCCCGGCAATCTCGGTACGATCCTGCGCGCGGCGGAAGCTGCGGGCGTTACCGGGGTCATCATGAACCGTGAAACGGTGGACGTATACTCACCGAAGGTGGTGCGTTCTACGATGGGCGCGGTGCTCCGGGTACCGTTTCTCGCGGTGGAGGATCTGGGAAAGTGCGTAGAAGGCCTGCGTGCAGGCGCTTTTACGGATGGCACCCCTGTCCGGGTGATGGCTGCGCATCTGAAAGGCGCTGTAGACTATACAGCAGAAGACTACCGCGGTCCGTGCGCCGTCATGATCGGCAACGAGTCCCGGGGACTTTCGGATGAACTGGCTTCGCTTTCAGACAGCAGGATACTGATCCCCATGTGCGGATCGGTCGAGTCTCTGAATGCAGCGATGGCAGCAACGATCATCGCTTTTGAAGCGGCAAGACAGCGCCGTGGCTAAAGGGCTTTCGGGTAAAAGTAAAGTTGAGACCCTTTTGCGGCGATATATGCAGCAAGTTCAGCATTTTGACAAAAATCTACTGACTATGCTATAATAATAATTTCAAGCGAGGAAGGAGCAGACATGGCACCCAGGCGAAGCTATTCACCGAGAAAACTCGGAACCATGCTGGACACGGCGCACATCGTGATCGGTGTACTGGTCGTGATCATGGCGGTTTTCACGGTGTTGGATCCCATGAAATATAAGTTTCTTTTCCCTGTCATCTTCTTTCTTGCCGCGGCACTGACCCTGATCACTTCATGGTTCATGTTTACCGCATATAAAAGAAACTCTAAAAAGAAAATCGCAGGCATCATTTACCTGATCGTAGGTCTTTTGCTGCTGGGTCTGTTTGTGATCAGCGCGATCTCGATCTGGGTACACGGCTGACAGCCGAACCGTTGAAAGGTGGAAGTGTAGTGGATAAGGACAAACTTCTTGAAAAAGTCAACAAACTGATTGAAACTGCCAAAAATGCGCATAACCAGCTGAGCTACGAGGAGATCGGCGAAGCGTTCAAGGAAGAGGAACTGAACGCGGAACAGATGGATATGATGTATTCGCTGATCGAGTCAAAGGGCGTCGACATCGTCAATTCCGATAAGGATGTGGACGATGAGCCGGGTCCGGAAGATGATTTCGCGAATCTCGATCTGAATAAGCTCGACAACGTGGACGATGTGCTCGGCGACGGCCTGGATGATGACTATGTCGATGAGTTTTCAGATAAGGACCTGGATGAGAATGTCGACCTGGACGCGGTCGATCTGCTGGAAGGCGTCGGAACGGATGACCCCGTGCGCATGTATCTGAAAGAGATCGGTACGGTGCCGCTGCTTTCGGCGGATGAGGAGATCGAACTCGCAAAACGCAAGGCGGACGGCGATAAGGCTGCAAAGGAACGCCTGATCGAAGCAAACCTCCGTCTGGTCGTCAGCATTGCCAAAAGATATACCGGCCGCGGCATGAGCTTCCTTGACCTTGTTCAGGAAGGTAATCTCGGCCTGATCAAAGGCGTCGAGAAGTTCGACCATACCAAGGGATATAAGCTCTCCACCTATGCTACATGGTGGATCCGCCAGTCTGTTACCCGCGCTCTCGCGGATCAGGCACGTACGATCCGTGTACCGGTGCATATGGTCGAGACGATCAATAAGATGTCCAAGATGCAGCGTAAGCTGACCCTGGAACTCGGCTATGAGCCGAGTATCCCGGAGCTTGCGCAGGCGCTCGGCATGTCCGAAGAGAAGGTCATGGAGATCATGCAGATCGCGCGTGAGCCCGCTTCGCTCGAGACCCCGATCGGTGAGGAGGATGACTCCAACCTGGGTGATTTCGTTGCGGACTCCAATGTCGTGACGCCGGAGCAGAATGTTGAGTCTGTTATGCTCAGAGAGCATATCGACGCACTGCTCGGGGATCTCAAGGAAAGAGAACGTCAGGTCATCGTGCTCCGCTTCGGACTCGAGGACGGTCATCCCCGTACACTCGAGGAAGTCGGCAAGGAGTTCAATGTTACCCGTGAGCGTATCCGTCAGATCGAGGCGAAGGCGCTCAGGAAGCTGAGGAATCCGGTGCGTTCAAAGCGGATCAGGGATTTCCTGCAGTAAGAAATGAACAAACGCAACTATCAGAAAGAACTGGATAAGCTCATTGAGGGCTTTCAGGCGGAGGGCAGGAGGCCGCGTCTGCTGGTTCACAGCTGCTGCGCTCCCTGCTCGTCTTATGTCATGGAGTACCTCGGCAGGTACTTTGAGCTTACGATGTTTTTCTATAACCCGAACATGGACAGCCGCGCAGAGTATGATAAACGCGCAGCCGAGCTGGAACGCCTGATCGGGGAGCTGAACCGTAAGGCGGCTGAAGAAGATGCGGATATCCCGGATACCCTTCAGAAGCGAAGCCCGATCCGCGTGATCGTGGCTGACTATGATCCTGAGCATTTTGAGGAGATCGCCAAAGGGCATGAAAAGGATCCCGAGCGTGGGCCGAGATGTCACCGCTGCTATGAGCTGCGGCTCAGGAAGACCGCGGAGTATATGCGGGATCATAAGGAGAGTTTTGATTATTTTGCCACGACCCTGACGCTGAGCCCTTTAAAGGACGCGGAAGTGTTGAACGACATCGCCGTACAGCTCGCCGCACAGTACGGAACGCCTGCACTGCAGACGGATTTTAAGAAGAAAAACGGATATAAGCGCAGCATAGAGCTTTCGCATGAGTATGGGCTTTACCGGCAGGATTACTGCGGGTGCAGATATTCCAAAGCGGCGAGAGAAGTGCAGAAATCGAACATATAAAACGGATACTGACGGATATAATATACCGTCAGCAGCATAAGAGAAAGGCAGTGTATCAGGTCAGAAGCACGTGATCAGGATACCTGCAGCATATATTCATCAGGAGGAACAACAATATGAGTGAACAGTGTACCCCGAGCGCATGCAGCACCTGCGGCTCCAACTGTGCCAGCAGGCAGGCGCCCAATGATTTTATGGCGCATCTTGCGAAGGGTTCGACCGTTAAGCATGTTTATGCCGTTATGAGCGGAAAGGGCGGCGTCGGCAAATCCCTTGTCACCAGCCTGCTTGCGTCTGCATTTGCCAAAAAAGGCAACAGAGTCGCGATCCTGGACGCGGATGTCACGGGTCCGTCTATCCCGCGCGCGTTTGCGATCGATAAGGATGATCTCTATCTTTCCGAGTCCGGTCTGATGGTTCCGCCGGTCAGCCGCGGAGGCGTCCATGTGCTTTCCTCCAACCTGCTCCTGCAGCATGAAGATGATCCGGTGCTCTGGCGCGGATCCCTGATTGCCAGCGCGATCAAGCAGTTCTACAGCGAGAGCCTCTGGGACGACATCGACTACATGTTCGTTGATATGCCGCCCGGAACCGGTGATGTGCCGCTGACCGTGTTCCAGTCCCTTCCGGTTGAAGGCATTATCATGGTCACAAGCCCGCAGGACCTCGTATCCATGATCGTCGGCAAGGCTGTCAACATGGCCCGCAAGATGAATATCCCTGTCATCGGTATCGTCGAGAACATGTCCTATGTAGTCTGCCCGGACTGCGGCAAGCATATCAATGTCTTCGGCGAGAGCCATATCGAGGATGTTGCCGCTTCCTACGGACTGAGCGTCCTTGCAAAGCTTCCGATCGATCCGGAGATCTCCGCTGCAGTCGACGACGGTCTCGTGGAGACGCTGAACACATCCTGCATGGATAAGGCAGTTGCGACGATCGAATCAATCGATGCTTTCGCGGACAAAGAATGCTACAAGCCGGCCGAGGCATAAGCAAACTGTCGTTTTACAGTGGATTACAGTCACAATTTGATAATTTTATAAAATAGACTGTAAATGCAGTTGATTCAGCAAATTATGGCTGATCTGACTGTAGAATTACAGTCTATTTTGGTTTTTCACGTCAATTAGACTATGATCAGAATTATTACTGTTTTGTGAGGCATTTTTTCTGCAATTTGGCTGTAATGAAAACGGCTGACATGCTATAATGTGGGGACAAAACAGAGGACCGTTATCGTAACGGGCGGAAGAAGGAGCAACAAATGGAAAAAATCCTTGTAGCAGGCGGAGCCGGATATATCGGTTCGCATATCTGCGTGGAACTGATCAATGAAGGCTATGAGCCGTTTGTAATAGACAATCTGTATAATTCGTCGGATCTGGCGATCCGCCGCGTTGAAGAGATCACCGGAGCGAAAGTACCGCTCTACAGGGCGGATTTCCTTGACAAAGCAGAGATCAGCCGCATCTTTGAAATCGAGAAGCCGGAAGCGGTCATCATGTGCGCGGGCTATAAAGCGGTCGGCGAGTCTGTCGCGAAGCCGCTCGAGTATTATTACAATAATCTCGGAAGCCTGCTGCTTTGCTGCGATGTGATGCGTAAGTACGGTTGCCATAACATCATCTTTTCTTCATCGGCGACTGTTTACGGCGATCCGGCGGAGATCCCGATCACGGAGAAGTGCCCGAAGGGGGAGATCACCAACCCTTACGGACAGACGAAGGGAATGATCGAACAGATCCTCACAGACCTTCATAAGGCGGATGAGAGCTTTAATGTAGTTCTGCTCAGATATTTCAACCCGATCGGCGCGCATCCTTCGGGACTGATCGGCGAGGATCCGAACGGCATCCCGAACAACCTTGTTCCCTATATCGCCCAGGTTGCGATCGGAAAGCGTGAGATGATCCATGTCTTCGGCAATGATTACGATACTCCGGACGGAACCGGTGTCCGTGATTATATCCATGTCGTGGACCTTGCGAAGGGGCATGTATGTGCCATCCGTAAGCTCGAGGAGGATCCCGGCCTTCATATCTATAACCTCGGCACCGGACACGGTTACTCGGTTCTCGAAGTGATCGCGGCCTATGAGAAGGCCTGCGGCAAGGAACTGAAGAAAGTCATTGATCCGAGACGTCCCGGTGACATCGCCTGCTGTTACTGTGATCCTTCAAAAGCCCGGGAAGAGATGGGCTGGATCGCTGAACTCGGTATCGAAGAGATGTGCCGCGACAGTTATAACTGGCAGATGAAGAACCCGGATGGCTACGGCGAAGGTGAACATGCGCCGATCTGCCTGAAGGACTGACCGTACCGGACGGCCTTTGATTACTGTCGAGAATAAAGGACTGACGGCAAAATATGTCAAATGTCATAGTGATCGGCGGCGGCGCGGCCGGTATGATGGCAGCTTATACAGCGGCATCTAACGGGCACAATGTACGGCTGATCGAAAAAAACGAAAAACTCGGAAAGAAGATCTATATCACGGGCAAGGGGAGATGTAATTTCACCAATGCCTGTGATTTTGATACATTTATTAACAACATTGTCAGTAATCCGCGCTTTATGTATTCGTCAGGGCGCGCCTTTACATCGCAGGATATGGTCGACTTTCTGGAAAATGCCGGCTGCCGCACGAAGATCGAACGGGGCAACCGGGCGTTCCCTGCGTCTGATCATGCTTCCGATGTGACAAAGGCGCTGGAACGAAAGATGAAGGAATCCGGCGTCAGAGTGGATCTGAACACGGAAGTAAAGAAGATCACAAGCCTTCCGGCAGGCGGATTTACAGTGCTGGTGCGTGATATGAACCGCAGGGAAAGCGGAAAGCATGCGGCAGCTCATGGTGCTGAACTTCATGCAGATGCGGTTATTGTGTGTACCGGAGGATTGAGCTATCCTTCCACGGGATCGACCGGGGACGGATATCGTTTTGCGAAAGACGCGGGTCTTGATGTACGCGCGTGTTCGCCGTCGCTTTGTCCGCTCACTGTTGCAGAGACCGATTATGAGGAACTTCAGGGCGTCAGTCTGAAAAACATCACTCTGACAGTCAGAGAGTGCCCGGACTGTATGACGGCTGACGAAACAGCTCTTGTTAATGAAGGAAAAAAGAGCAGCAGGAACCGGAAGAAGAACGGGCTGATTATGGAAAGCGAACCCGGTGAGCTTCTGTTTACGCATTTCGGACTGAGCGGCCCGCTGATCCTGAGTGCATCCGCACTGATCACCGGCGGACTGACAGAAGGCAGGCACTATGAACTTATAATCGACCTGAAACCCGGCCTTACCGGGGAAATGCTGGATGAGCGCATCCTGAGAGACTTTGAAGGAGCACAGAATCAGCAGGTTGTAAACGCGCTCGGAAAGCTTCTGATCAGTGCTCTGCGCCCTGTGATTCTGAAACGTGCCGGGATCGCTCCGGAAACAAAGGTGCGTGACATTACGAAAGAACAGCGGCTGAAACTGGTTGGTGCAGTCAAACATCTGATATTTCATGTTACCGGAACACGAGGATATAACGAGGCAGTCATTACCCAGGGCGGCGTCAGGGTCTCGGAGATCGACCCGAAAACCATGGAAGCCAGGAACTGCCCGGGACTGTATTTTGCCGGAGAAGTACTGGATGTGGACGCGTATACCGGAGGATTCAACCTGCAGATCGCCTGGAGCACCGGACATGCGGCCGGAACTGCCGTCTGAGATCACATGAAAAAGGAGGTAACCGATTGAAGGAAAAAGAGGGACGTTTTATCAGCATTGCCATCGACGGACCATCCGGCGTCGGCAAAACAACGATTGCAAAATCCATCGCAGAGAAACTGCATTATCTTTATATAGACACGGGTGCCATGTTCCGGGCGCTCAGTGTGCGTTTTCAGGAACTTGGACTGGATCCGGCGGATGAGTCTGCCATCTGCGCGGCACTGCCGGATATCGCGCTTACCATCCGCTATGAGGACGGTACACAGCATATGATCGTGAACGGAGAGGATGTGACTGACCGGTTGCGTACGGAGGACATCAGCAGGATCGCGTCTGTGACTTCACAGTATCAGGAGGTGCGTACACGCCTTTTGGAGATGCAGCGCGAGCTGGCGAAAACTGCCGACGTGATCATGGACGGACGGGATATCGGAACCGTCGTTCTGCCGCAGGCAACACTTAAAGTGTTTCTGACGGCACGCGCCCGCGTCAGGGCGGAACGCCGCTATAAGCAGCTTATCAAGCTGGATAAGCTTGAAGGAGCTACGCTCGAGTCCATTGAGAAGGATATCGAGGAAAGAGACTACCGGGATTCACACCGTGAGATAGCACCCCTGAAACCGGCGGACGGCGCGTTGGTCATCGACACTTCGGACCTGACGATCGATGAGGTAAAAGAAGTCATATTGGAAGAACTTGCAAAGCGCTGCTGATCTGCTCACACAGGGAGGCAGGCGTCATCACGGCAAGAGGATTAGCGTATGAAAGTAAAACTGGCAAAGACCGCGGGATTCTGCTATGGCGTTGAGAGAGCGGTCAATGCTGTCTATGATGAGGTTAAAAGGAATAAATCCGCAGATGCCGCCGGAGCGGGAAGCCCTGCCGATAAAAGCGGGACCGCTGAAGGAGGCTCCGGACGGATCTTCACGTACGGACCGATCGTGCACAACGAAATGGTCGTGGATGACCTGAGAAAACAGGGCGTCGATGTCATCGACGGCATGGATGATCTGGAAAAAAGGCTGAAAGACGGCAGCATGAAGGGAGCAACCGTTATAATCCGTGCGCACGGCGTCGGACGCGAGGTGACGGATCTGCTTGAAGACCCGGATAACGGCATCCGGGTCGTGGACGCGACCTGCCCGTTTGTTAAAAAGATCCACGATATCGTAAGGGAGCATCACGACAAGGGAGAGCAGATCATCATTACCGGCACGCGGACGCATCCGGAAGTGCAGGGGATACTCGGCCAGATCGGATTTGACGCCGAGGTTGCTGAGACAACGGAGGAAGCGGAGATCCTGGCTGAAAAACTGGCGGGAGTACAGGAGCAGTCATTGCGCGAAGTACAAAGTGATGGTGAAACGGCTTCAAATAAGGCTGTCCGGCAGTGCGCAGGGGGGCAGGATGACGCCGGAAAAGACGCTGAAAACATACCTGCAGGCGCCTTGAGATACTGCCTTGTATCTCAAACTACTTTTAATACACAAAAATTCAAAGATATTGTTGATATTTTTGGAAAAAAGTTATATTATGGTACTGTTGTGAATACTATTTGCAATGCTACACAACTCAGGCAGAAAGAAGCGCTTGCTCTAAGCCGTGAATGTGATGCCATGATTGTTATAGGCGGTAAACATTCATCTAACACAGCCAAGTTGTACGACATCTGTTCGAAGGAGTGTAGTGCGACGTATTTTATAGAGTCATTAGATGATTTGAATGAAACTATTGATCAATCTGTGCGTTGCTTTGGTATTACTGCAGGGGCATCG
>JAFTBX010000076.1 GCA_017455005.1 Lachnospiraceae bacterium
GACTCCCCTCAGGTCCACTAAGGAACTGCTAAAGCAGTTCCTTTTTATGTTTGTGGGAGTCTCACCCCTACGGGGTTTCCCTCACAGGACTAGGCCCTCCGGGCCGTCGCGACTCCCCTCAAGTCCACTAAAAAAAGAACCGCAAAGGCGGTTCTTTTTTATACCCGTATATTCGCAGACTTAAAATCACGCTCCAACTCTCTCTTCTGGTCCTTGCGCGCCATATCTTCTCTCTTATCGTAAAGCTTTTTACCACGGCACAGGCCTACCTTGACTTTTACAAGCGGTCCTTTGAAGTAAACTTCCAGCGGGATCAGCGTAAAACCTTTTTCAGCTGTTTTTCCCATCAGCTTATTGATCTCCGCCCTGTGCATCAGCAGCTTTCGCGTACGCAAAGGGTCTTTATTAAAGATGTTGCCCTTTTCATATGGGTTGATGTGCATGCCTTCCACATACAGCTGGCCCTTATCCGCACGTATAAAAGCTTCTTTGACCGAGCAGTGTCCCTGACGGATCGACTTGACCTCGGTGCCGTAGAGCTCCAGTCCTGCCTCATAGGTCTCATCTACAAAGTAGTCATGATATGCTTTTTTATTGTTTGCGACGAGTTTAATGCTGTCTTTTCCCATTTTGGTTACTCTCTCAGTGATAATACGTAAAACGGCAGCCCGCAAAGGCTGCCGTCTGCTTATCAGGAAACTTACTTCATAAGGATATTGAGCACCAGCGCAATGATCATGAACGCCGCTGTGCCGAACTTGGTAAACTTCTCCAGCGCGCCCTCCATGGTGCGTCCCTTATTCTTGCCCCAGTAGCTGTCAGCCATGCCGCCAATGCTGCCGAGACCCTCTGTGTTGCCTTCCTGCATCAGGATAACCGTCGCAAGCGCAACGCCGAGAATCACATATATGATAGTTAAAAGAATCGTCATCTGTCTCACCTGCCTTATGTCTGCATTTTGATAATGCGCAACATTAAATTTATAGCATATTTATGTATACTCGTCAAGACAAATTATCTTATGAACGCAGCTGGATTTCCAGAGCATTCAGACCGTTCAGGATCTTCTTCATGACGGAATTGACTTCGTCATCTGTCAGAGTGTGATCCTTCGCGCGGAACACGAGCGAATATGCCATGGACTTGAAGCCTGTAGCTACCTGCAGTCCTTCGTAGATATCAAACAGCTTGAAGTCCTCCAGGAGCTTTCCTCCGCGCTGCATCAGTACGTGCTCTATATCGCCTGCAGTGACGTTCTTCGGCACAAGCATGGAGATGTCACGGCTTACAGCCGGGAAGCGCGCCACGCCCTCATAATAGCGGTCAAACGTAGCCATCTCGGTAACCGTCGGCATATCCAGGATTGCGATATAAACACGCGCGTCGGACTTGAAGCCGTATTTGTCCGCAACCGTTGGATGGATCTCGCCCATATATCCTACGAGTTTTCCGCCATAATAGATGTCGGCTTTTCTGCCGGGGTGGAAATACGGACGGCTGCAGTCAGCTTTCAGTTCCATACGGTCCTTTACGCCAAGCTGCGCAAAGATTTCTTCCACTACTCCCTTTAACACGAAGAAATCAATATTGCTGCCATAGCCGCCAAGCGTAAGCTGTTCTCTCTCATCCGGAAGCTCTGTGAGCGGCAGGCTCTTCGGAAGATAAATGTTGGCCATATCATAGAGCCAGACATTTTCATTGCGGTGATTATAGTTGAAGCTGAGCGCAGTGAGCATCGCATTAAGCGGCTGTGTGCGCATGATGGAGAAGTCTTCTCCCAGCGGATTGCTGATCACGACAGCCTTGCGAAGCTCATCATCCGCCGGAATATTCAGCATATCGAATGCCTTGGGGCTTTCAAACGCGTAGGTCATCGCATGGCTGAATCCCGCGTACTCTGCCGCTGTGCGCGCAACGGCATCCACGCGGAGCTTATAAGAAAGGCGTCCGGTCGTCGCCTCACCTACCGGAAGCGTATCCTCGATCTTGTCGTAGCCGTGGAAACGAAGGACCTCTTCAGCAAGGTCACAGGTTTCAAGAAGGTCGCGACGGAAACTTGGAATCGCGATCTCATGTGTCATCGGATGATAGACAAGCTCAAGCTTTTTAAAGATCCGGAGCATCTCATCCTGCGGGATAGAGGTTCCGAGCAGGCTGTTGATGCGATCCGGCTCAAATATGATGGATCTGGCAGTCTCCGGTTCCGGATAGATATCAATCATACCTCCGACGACTTCACCGCAATTAAGCTCTTCTACGAGCTCACATGCGCGGTTGACAGCCTGAACGGTTGTAGCAGGGTCCAGACCCTTCTCAAAGATAGAGGACGCATCCGTACGCATACCGATCTTCTTGGCGCTCAGACGGATGTTGACGCCGTTAAAGTTTGCGCTTTCAAAGACAACGTTGCGTACTTCTTCCGTGATCTTGGAGTTTTCGCCGCCCATGATGCCTGCGATACCGACTGCCTTTGCTCCGTCATTGATCATGAGGACCGTATGGTCAAGATTGCGCATCTGGCCATCCAGGGTCTGGAAGGTATCTCCGTCCTTCGCTGTCTTTACCACGATCTCATGGCCTTCCAGCGTATCATAGTCGAACGCGTGCATCGGCTGGCCATACTCAAGCATGACAAAGTTAGTGATGTCAACCAGGTTGTTGATCGGACGAATGCCGGCGTTGCGAAGACGCTTCTGCATCCATTCGGGGCTCGGTGCAAAACGGATGTTCTTGACCATGCGTGCGGTGTAACGCGGGCAAAGATCGGCATCCTCTACTGTCACCTTCAGGAAATCATGCACATCTTCATCAGATCCGTTTTCCTCGACCTTCGGAAGGATGAATTCTTTGTCAAAAACAGCCGCTGCTTCTCTTGCGATACCGATCACACTGTAGCAGTCTACACGGTTGGAAGTGATCTCATACTCTACAACGACATCGTCCATGCCGAACGCGGAGATCGCGCTCATGCCGGGCTTAAGATCAAGCTCACGGATCACATCTTCCGGGAAGATGTAAATGCCGCTTTCAGGTGCAAGCGGGAAAGCGTTTCGGTCGCTTCCGAGCTCTTCTACCGAGCACATCATGCCATAGGATACAACGCCGCGGAGCTTGCCGGTGTGGATCTCAATGCCATCCTCGGGAAGCGCGCCGCCGTCATGGCCGCCGGCTACCTTGCCGCCGTCAAGAACAACCGGTACAAGCACACCGATCACGTCCTTCGTGATGTTGGGAGCGCCTGTAACGATCTGTACGTTGCCCTCGGCGTCCACGCCGTCTGCTTTCACATCGCCAACATTGACCTTGCAGACGACCAGCTTGGTTGCGTCCGGATGCGGCGCAACGTCAAGGAGCTTTCCGATGACAATATTTTTGAGGTTCTTATCCAGCACTTCAAATCTTTCGACTTTGGTGCCGGCAAGTGTCATTTTATCTGCATATTCCTTTGCGGTGCAGTCCAGCTCGGGAACATAATCCTTTATCCAGGAAAGTGGTGTATTCATAAACTTCTGACTCCTTTAGAACTGACGCAGGAAACGGTAATCATTTTCATACAGCAGGCGCATATCATCGATCTCATACTTGAGGATCGCGATACGCTCAAGGCCTACGCCGAAAGCGAAACCTGTGTATTCGTTGGGATCCACGCCGCACATGCTGAGGACGTTCGGATGGACCATGCCGCATCCGAGGATCTCGATCCAGCCTTCATTCTTGCAGAAACGGCAGCCCTTGCCGCCGCACTTGAAGCAGCTGACATCCACTTCCGCTGACGGTTCCGTGAAGTTGAAATGATGCGGGCGGAAACGGGTCTGCGTATTCTCGCCGAAGAGTTCTCTTGCGAACTGTGTCAGGGTTCCCTTCAGATCCGTCATCGTAATGTGCTTGTCGACGACCAGACCCTCGATCTGATGGAAGGACGGGCTGTGCGTTGCGTCAATGCTGTCGGAACGGAATACTCTGCCCGGCGCGATCATACGGATCGGAAGCTTGCCGCGCTCCATGACACGTGCCTGTACCGGTGATGTCTGGCTGCGCAGAAGGATCTCGTCATTGATATAGAATGTATCCTGCTCATCTCTTGCGGGGTGTCCCTCGGGAATGTTGAGCTTTGTAAAGTTGTACTCCTGATACTCAATTTCCGGACCTTCGACAACTTCGTAGCCCATACCAACGAAGATACGCTCAACTTCATCCAGCGCGATCTGGCACGGATGGCGATGACCGGTACGCATCTTGGTTGCTGGGAGCGTTACATCGATGGATTCAGCAGCAAGGCGGGATTCCATGGCTTTGGTCTGCAGTTCGTTGCGTGCCTTTTCAATCGCCTCTTCCGCTCTCTGCTTTGCTTCGTTAACAAGCTGGCCGAATGCCGGTCTGTCTTCAGGCGCGACATCCTTCATGTTCTTCATAATAGAAGTAATGCGGCCCTTCTTGCCGAGGAATTCCACGCGGATATCATTGATCTCATCCAGAGTACCGCTCTCAGAGATACGCGCCAGCGCTTCTTCCGTGATCTTTTTCAACTGATCTTTCATTGTTTGTCCTCATTTGATATTACTTGACTGCGCAGCATCTGTTAATGCAGCTGCGAGGGAGTTCTTATATAAATGTCGTCTGTCAGCCGGGGCCGTCGCTCACCGGGCTTCCGCCTCCGAGGTCTACGGACCCCGGACCGCCTTCGACAACAATGCCGCCGGTGCCCGATGATGCGCTTCCGGGACCTTCACTGACAGAAGAACTGTCAGAGCTGCCGGAACTTACGGAGGAACTGCCGGGGCCGTCTGATGACATGCTGTCGGAACTTCCGGTGTTGGAGTTATCGGAAGAGCCGGGGCTTATAACAGGCTCATCATTATCTTCATGAACGATGGCGGAAGAACCGCTGCCCGGACCATCTGAAGAAGAGCTGCTTCCGGAGCCTGAGGCGTCCGTGGTTCCGGAAGAACCGCTTCCGGGACCCGGACCCGGTCCTCCCGGACCGAGCGGCGCGTCAGGCGCATCGCTTTCATTTTCGCCCGGAGCATTCGGATCATCTGTGATCTCACCGTCTGACGGTGCCTCGGAGCTCTCTGTCGGCGCCGTTGTTGTCTCGTCGGTATAATACTCGATATGGCCGGTATAGATCGTCGTATGGTCCTTGCTGTTGCTGACGATCTGGTCGCCGTTCTTTACGATCAGCTTGGTCTCCCATACCGATCCTTTGGTTCCCGTTGTCGGTGTTTTGTCACTGCCCGGTTCGATCAGCTTGCGGACGATATCCACTTCCTTGGTCTTTTCAGAATCAAGCGCATAGGTATAACCGCTCTTCAGGACCGGACGTCCATAGATCTGTACAGTTACCTGCTGATTATAATAGCTTGCCTTGATGCCGATGGCATACTGATTATCGTTGGAATATGCAGGGATCGCCGGCAGGTTCGCGAAGCGGAAATCCGGTCCTCCCCAGCTGATGGTAGCATCCTGACCCGGCGTGACATAGGTCGGTTGGAAAGTATGTCCCTGACGATATGTAACCTTGAGGCCTGCTTTTACGACTGCGTTATAGAGGGTCGTGGAAACCTGGCAAACGCCGCCGCCGACTTCCTGGACGACCTCTCCGTTGTTATAAGCGGCCGCGGCACCGTAGCCCTTTGCTTCAGTACGTTCGCCGATCGTGTTGTTGAAAGAGAACTCTTCGCCTGGACGTACGATCGTGCCGTTCAGCTTCTGTGCGGCAAGCTGGATATTTTTGTTACGCACAGGATTGGATGTCGTATTAGTAGTATAGGATCCGATGATCTTATACTCAGAGGCATTGGTTTTTGCTTCACCGGAAAGCACTTCGCCGGTAACCGCGATCGAGCCGGTAAAGTCTTTCGCGGATACCTTGTCAAGAAGTTTCTGACGGAGCTCATCTTCGTAGACACGGAAGCCGTTGCGTGCACCTTCCATGACGAATTTGTCATTAGCGGCATCGTAGGATCCGATGCTTCCGCCAAGCGGCTCAACATACCACATCTGCTCAGCGTAAGATGCCATCTTGCTTACCTGGTCTTCCAGTCCTTCAAGGGTAAGCGTGTAAGTCACTGCAGGCTCTTCCGTTTCTGATTCCGTCTCACTCGTCTCTGGCTCAGTCTCCCTGTTGAAGAAACCTTTCTTTTCCTTTGTTGTTTCTTCTTCGGATGTTTCAGCCGCTACGCTTTCCTTATACTCTTCATCGGCGTTGACAATCTCTTCAATAAGATCCGGAATGCGGGCCGCAATGTAATCGGGGATCTCGATCTTGTCGGTAACGGTGATCTCCTGCGGCACAGTCTCCTGCTCATCGGAAGGAGCTGCGTCGGGGTTTTCCGCGTCGCCCATCGTTGCCGCCTCGGTCGTCTGATTGGCGTCAGCCGTAGGCTTGACAACATTGCCGACCTTGGCATCTTCATTCGTGATCGTAAGCGACCAGTCATACATGTCCGTGATCGCCTTGCTGATCTCGGAAGGCTTCATCCCGCGGACTTCCAGCATGGTGTCCTTGCCTGTGATCTCGGAAAGATCGATGACAGCGTTATGCTCTATCTCTTCCTTACTGATGTTTTCGACCATGGCTGTCGTCTCTGTATTGGCGGCATGACCCTCGTCGTCATCTTTATTCTTACTGATCGTGATAAACACGAGAATCAGCGAAAGTACAAGTACAAGGATACCTCCGGCAATCAGCGGAGCCGGGTTATTGTTACGGCGCCTGCGGGATCTGCCATTATAGCTGCGTCTCGTGCTTGAACTCACGCTGCTGTAGTTTCTGTTTCTGGAACCTGAAGAATTTGCCATGTATAGTAAGCCTCCAAAGGCGAAAATAAACTCTGTTTATGTAGTCGTATGCTCACGAAGAGCGCCGGCATTTCATTTTTGAACATGCCATGTGACGACATACTGACCCAAACTAAAAGAATAGTTTAAATGATTCGTTATCCGGTGTCAACAGCATTACGAAAATCTGTTTATGAAATTATGTATGTGTATGGAAAAAGTCATATACACTCTGTGCAGCGGCAAGGTTCATGCCCTCTGCTTCCTGAAGTTCTTCAACCGTCGCCGACTTAAGCTTATCGATCTCCTTGAAATGCTTCAGCAAAGCTCTGCGGCGCTTCGGCCCGATGCCGGGGATATCATCCAGCACGGAATGAACCTGCTCTTTTGAACGCAGGCTCTTATGGTATTCGATTGCGAAGCGGTGCGTTTCGTCCTGGATACGCGTGATCAGCTTAAAGCCTTCGGAACGGGTATCGATCGGCAGTTCTTCATTATGGAAGTAAAGCCCCCTTGTACGATGGTAGTCGTCTTTGACCATGCCGCTCACCGGGATATCAAGTCCGAGCTCTTTAAGCACGCTTTCCGCGATGTTCACCTGTCCTCGTCCGCCATCCATCATGATGAGATCAGGAAGTGTACCGAATGCGGTCAGTCTGCCGCCTTCGGCAGCTTCTTCCTGTTCCTTGAGACCGTGTTCAAAGCGGCGTGTCAGGACTTCCCGCATCGAGGCGTAGTCGTCCGGACCGGTCACCGTACGGATGCGGAATTTACGGTAGTCGCTGTTCTTTGGCTTTCCATCGACAAAGACGACCATGGAGCCTACAGACGCGAAGCCGCTTGTATTGGAAATATCATAGGATTCGATGCGGTGCAGTTCATCGAGCCCGAGAAGGTCAAGGATCTCATTTTGCGCGCCTTTTGTACGCTGGTCTTCCCGCTTCATGCGCTCAAAATCTTTCATGAGCTGATTCTCGGCATTCGCGACCGCCATTTCAACGAGCTTTTCCTTCTTACCCTTTTTCGGCGATTTGATCCTGACCGTAGAGCCCTTTGCGTGGCTCAGCCACTGTTCCGTGAGCTCCAGATCCTTGAGATCCGTCTGTATCCAGATCTCTCTCGGGATATAGGGCGTGCCTGTATAAAACTGATTCAGGAAAGCCTGAACGATCGTTTCCGTCTCATCGTTTGCATCAACATCAAGATGGAAGTTTTCCCGTCCGATCATGCGTCCGCCGCGGATAAAGAAGACCTGCGCCGCAGCGGTTCGTTCAAGCTTGCTGACACCGATGATATCACGGTCATCCGTATCCGTGGCCGTGACTTTCTGGCTTGACGCAAGCGTTTCGATCTCCTGCAGCAGTTCACGGTACTCGATCGCCTTTTCAAATTCCAGCGAGTCTGAGGCAGTCTGCATTTTTTCTTTTAGATAGCCTCGGACATATTCATATTTTCCGGAAAGGAAATCCAGAGCCCGGTCCGCATGACGGCGGTAATCCTCTTTCGTAACATATCCGTTGCATGGACCGAGACACTGACCAAGATGATAATAAAGGCACGGCCGTTCCTTACCGATATCCTCCGGCAGCCTTCTGCTGCAGCTTCGGATCAGAAAGAGCTTGTGGAGAAGGTCGATCGTATCCTTGACCGCTGTTCCTGATGTATACGGCCCGAAATACTTTGCCTTATCCTTCTTTACTTTCCGGGTCATAAAGATGCGCGGATAGTCCTCTTCCACCGTTCCTTTTTTATATGGATAGGTCTTGTCATCCTTCAGCAGGGTGTTATATTTCGGCCTGTTTTCCTTAATCAGATTGTTTTCGAGAACAAGCGCCTCCATTTCGGAATCCACGACGATATATTCAAAACGGCGGATCAGTGAGATCATGCGTTTGATCTTCTCAGTCTTGCCCTTCGTGGACTGAAAATACTGGCGCACACGGTTACGCAGATTGACGGCCTTGCCGACGTAAATGATCTCGTCTCTCGGGCCGTGCATAATATAAACTCCCGGCTTGGTCGGGAGTTTTTTCAGTTCTTCTCGGATGTCAAAAATCGGTTCGTCAGACATACTTATTAATATTATTATTCCGCTGATGTTACGATCGGTCCGTCCTGCAGCAGGATCTCCTCATCCTCAGGATACAGTTCGTCTCCGTCCAGCGCTTCCGCAAGCTCCGGCGGGAAGGTCTCCTCCTCATTGGCAGGATCATCCTCCGGCGGCAGTGCTGCTCGGGACTCTGCAATATAGATCTCCTCAGCCTCTGCCTCCGCGGGAGAAAGGAAGCCTTCATAGAAGTACTTTACAGACGCGGACCACAGGATCCATTCATCGTAGCCGGAGTCATAGACGCCCTGGATCTCCTGACGGACTGCGTCGGCGTCATATGCTATATAACGGCCGCCTCCGAGCCAGGTTGCAGTAAAGGACTGCAGCCACGGCCGTACGATCGCCTGCCTTCCTTCGCTTTCGGCCTGCGCGCGGGACAGTTCGCTTCTTGATCTAGCCAGCGCACCGAGGATGGCCTCATACGGATGCGCGTCCGGTGCGTCCAGTCCGAAGCTTCCGCTTGCGTAATGAGACGGGTAGACCATCGGGCAGATGTAATCAAGAACCGACGCCATCTGTGAATAGCTTTGTCCAACCGACCGTGAGTCTATCTGGCTGCGGATGATGGTGCCGAAGACGTCACAGGAAACGAAGACGCCTTCTTTCTTAAGATTTTCGGTAAGGTAGGTCACGCACTCGGTAATGATACTTATCTTATCGCGGCCCTTCACTTCTTCTTCATCATAAACGCACTCTGAGGAACCGCGTTCGGTACAGAAACGGATATAGTCGAACTGAATCTCATCGAATCCGATATGCGCACATTCGCGTCCGATATTGAGCAGGTAGTCCCAGTATTCGGTCTTGTAAGGATTGATCCATGCGTAGTTGCTATTGTCACGGAAGACAGTACCATCCGGAAGCTGAAGACACCACTCCGGCTTAACGTATCCCAGATGCGGGTCACGCATGGAAACGATACGGGCGATCGTATAAATGCCATGCTCCTTGAACTTCTGCATCAGCGGGATCATATCCGGAATGCTGACTTCGATGGATTTAAGCTCTACAAGTTCGGGGACGTTCTGCATATCATAGGTCACCTTGCCATAGTCGTCCTTAATATCGATGACAACAGCATTGAGCTCGGTGTTGTCAAGGTTATCCCAGAGGGTCGACATGAACTCCTGGTTATTGAGCGGCTTGGAAGCAAGGTAGATGCCCTTGACCTTTGTCGGAACACGCAGATCCGGTTCCTCCGGGGGCTCAGTCTCTTCTTCCGTCGTTTCTTCTTCCGTTGTCTCCTCTTCGGTAGCTTCCTCCAATGAGACCTCAATCGAAGATTCCTCGATCATATCCATATCAAAATCAGGGTCCATGGCGACCGGTTCATACCGCCGGCACGCGCTGATCAGAAGCATGATCGAAGCAACAGCAAGCATGATCAAAGCACAAGTTTTCAAGCGACAGATCATTTTCATCTTCATCCAAGCCTTTTGCAATCTTTGGTCTGAACTGCCGGAACAGGCATATCCCGTCCGGAATCATTATTTTTCGTACCGTGCCCATCGGAAATTGGGGATGACATCCGACCAGCGGCTGATCCCGAGGATCTCTTTCGCGAAAGCAGTGTATTCTAGCGTCGTCGAACGCCTGTCAATATTTTTAAATACATCCCATATATATTTCTTCTGCAGCGGTTCAATATTTGCGTCTGTGATGCTGCTCGTCGTCCACAGGCCGAACGCCAGTGACTGCTTCACCTCAGACGGGGCATCGATCTGCCGCGAAAGAATAAAGGAATCTATGTAAATGTTGGAATCCGCAATGTAGTAAGCATATGCAAATGCTGCAGCCTGCAGCTTCTGCACATCGCCCCTTGTCGGAGATTTGGATGTGAATCCTTCCTCCGAAAGGATGATATGCCGTACATGTCCTGCCCGATCCCGCATCTCCGGACGCTGCATGTAATCGGTAAGCAGGGACAGATTAGCGAAGTTTACGACCGGTGAATCATCATAGTAGGTTGCCTGGCCGCTCGAAAAGTCATCCCAGAACTCCGGTTCAGTCATGGGCTCACTGTAAGGATGATACGCAAGTCCCCAGTCGATATTGCCATGGGAATCGATCAAAGCACTGAGTGAGGAAAGAACATCCCTCGCGTTATATCGGGTGCGCCCGTTTGCTTCCCGGTTCCAGTTATGATCGAGTGAGAAGAACACACGGTCGTTGGCACAGGTAGAGCGGATCGCGTTGTAAAATACGCGGAAGGCACGCTCATATTCATGAAGATAGGAGCCCATATCCATCGGACCGAGATAATTCCATTCCTGGTTATTGATCTCGTTGCCGATGATCCAGTTCTGAACCCGGCCGTGGTCGGCATCATGTCCGTTATAGCGCTGCGCCAGGAATGACGCCACCGCACAGATCGTCTTGAAGCCTTCCTGCGTTGCAGCATTGAAATGATGGTACTTTGCTGCGCCCGTCTGTTTCGCACCCGGATAAAAGAAATCCGGCGTATTGGCATTAAAACCGTTCAGCAGGACCACGCTGACGTTCATGCTTTTATTGGAAAAAGCCGAGATGGTCTTGTCGTAAACGCCGACAGTATGGCTGCTGAAGTGGTAGATTTCACCATCATACTCATAATCAATACCCTCGCCCATCAGATGATTGAAAGGTATGTTGACGATCACGTTGCAGACGCCAAGCGCAAACGCGTCTGAAATCTGCGATCGTTCGATCAGGAGTCCTTTTTTAGAGAGAGGCTCCGCGTACGGATCCGTATAAGCCGCCACTGCTTCAGGGTTATTGATATAAACCGGCTCCGAAACCGGGATATAGTGGTCCGTATCCCATATGCAGGCCACAAAACGGTTATAGAGCCTGTCTTCTGCTGTATCCTTGTTAAGAGGGATGCGAAACGTCAGATCCTGCGCGTTCTTGGGAAGATAGGTAACGTTGCGATGATCCGCGATACTATCTTCATATGGCTTCAGCTCAAGAAGGTAGAGGTTCGTATCTTCTCCCATCTTCGTGTTGGAAGGTGTGATCCCGCCTTCAAGGGAAGCACTGATCACTACATCATCACCTTCGATCCGGCACGCTTCCCAGCGAATATGTTCAGAAGGCTGCTGGGGTTCAGGAACGACAGATGAGATGGTGTTGTCTGCATTGAAGACGGTAAATGCCGACGCAGTCGGTATCTCTCCCTGTACCGGGATCTCCGCGCCATCGGGGCCTTCCACGATTTCAATGATGTCACCCTCGGTGTCAGCTGCCACGATACCGTCCTGTGTATAGGGGGCAACGGTCTCTCCCTCGGCATAATCCATATAGATCGTGCCCGGCTGCCAGTACTCTCCGCTGACAGGACCGTCGCAGTCAGCTTCCGTAACGTCATCTGCCGCATCCAGCGGCTTGGAGGCCGGCGATATGACAACGCCCTGGTCCTTTGCTCCCGGTTCGATGCCGACACTTACGCCATCGTTTGCCTCTGTCTGTTGCGGTGCATAAATAACATCCGGAACATCATCCTGACTGCCGGATCCGATGGCTACATAAGGCGCCTCGGTCGCAGGCGGTTTGGTTTCCTCTTCAGACGCTGTCTCGACAGTATCAGTTACGGTGGAACCGGCCGCATCCGCGGAGATATCCGTGCTGACTGTCCCGGTCTCTTCGCTCCCGGCAATGTTTGCGTCCCTTCCCCAAATGCTGCAGGAACACAAAAACAACATGACAGCAAGTACCGTCATGGTGATATAATCATATTTGGTTGATTTACGATTCTTAAAATACTTCAAAACCATGCCTGGCCAAGTTTTGATGAGCCTGTACACAGCTGTCTGTCAGTTTGTAGCCTATACAGTATAGCATAGAAAAGGGTCCGGCGCTATTACCGAACCCTTTCTGAATTATTAAGTAATTGTAACCCGGTAACCCGTATTACTCCTCATCTGCAGCAGCTGCAGCGATAACAGCGTTCTGGACATCCGCCGGAGCCTGCTCGTAGCGAGCCAGCTCATATGCATAATCTCCGAGACCGCCGGTCATGGAACGAAGATCGGTACCATAGCCGTAAAGCTCAGACATCGGGATCTCTGCCTCGATGGTCTGCTTTCCGTGATGGTTGGAATTCATACCGAGCACACGGCCTCTGCGGCGGTTCAGATCGCCCATAACATCACCGGTGAAGGAATCCGGAACGGTGACCTTAAGGGATGCGATCGGCTCAAGGATAACCGGGTTTGCCTTCATGAAGCCTTCCTTGAAAGCAAGCGTGGAAGCCATCTTGAATGCCATTTCGGAAGAGTCGACCGGATGATAGGAACCATCAGTCAGAGTAGCCTTAACGCCTACAACAGGATAACCTGCCATCGGTCCCTTCAGGACGCATTCCTGA
>JAFTBX010000077.1 GCA_017455005.1 Lachnospiraceae bacterium
CTATAGCCACCCGGACATACTTTTCGAGGCGTTTTCCGCGCTTCGACCAGTCGGTCTCACCGAAGGTGAAATGCTCGTAAAAGTGCTTAAAATAAAGGATTTCTACGAGTTCAACTTTTGTAGCAACACTATAGTCTCGACGTGCACCGTATGTCCGAACATATCACACGGGCGTACTTTATCAAGCCGGTAGCCGTTGGCGCACAGATACTTTAAGTCCCTCGCCAGTGTTGCCGGATCGCAGGATACATAAACGATCCTTTCGGGGGCAATGCTGACCATCGTCTCCAGGCATTGTATATCGCAGCCTTTTCTGGGAGGGTCGACTACAATGACATCGATCTTCTCTCCGGTCTCCTGATACTGTTCTTTGTACCACTGCGGCAAAACTTCCTCTGCCCTGCCGACATAAAACTCCGCATTCCCGATATCATTCAATGCAGCATTTTCCCTGGCATTTTCGATCGCAGCAGGAATGATCTCCACGCCATATACTTTTTTCGCATGTTTTGACAAAAACAGCGAGATCGTACCGACGCCACAGTAAAGATCCCAGACATTTTCCTTTCCTGTCAGACCGGCAAACTCAAGGGCCGTTCCGTATAGCCGTTCCATCTGTCGGGAGTTCACCTGGAAGAAAGAAAGCGGTGAGATGCGAAAACGTACCGATTTCACCGGCATCTCATGATACTTGTAACTGCCCGCTTCCGGCTTTGCGCTGACTTCACAGATCTCCTCTTCGATATAGCCCGGGCCGTACACATTGATGATCCGGTCGCCCATGATGACGTTGGTCTTTTCCCGGTTCACGCAAAGCGTAAAGGAAGCCAGCTCCGGGAGGCGGTCCTTCAGCCGTCGGCAGAGTTCCTCCGCGCCTTTCAGCTGCTTCGCGTTGATCACCACAGAGACCATCAGCTCTCCGGTCCTAAGTCCCTCGCGGATCAGTACGTGCCGGACAACGCCGGCATGGGTGGTCTCGTCATATGACTCGATCCCGAACTCTTTCATGAAGGACAGGATCACTTCCAGGACAATCCGGTTTTTTTCCATTCCGAGCAGGCAGTCCTCGCATCGGATGATGCTGTGCGTCCGCCCCGCATAAAAACCCGCGATCAGATTTCCATCGCGATCCTTTCCGACCGGATAGACCGCCTTGTTGCGGTAACGCCAGGGATCTTCCATCCCCATGATCGGTTCAAACGTAAACGCAGACTCCTCAAAACCGCCGATACGGACAAGGTCATTTCGTACTTTATCCTCCTTGAACTTCAGCTGTTTCTCATAATCCATCTCCTGGATCTGGCAGCCGCCGCAGCGCCTTGCCTCCGGACACCGGGCCTTAACCCGATACGGGGACGGTTCCAGTACACGCACCAACCTTGCGAAACCGTAGTTCTTCTTGACCTTGGTTGCTGCAGCGCGCACCCTGTCCCCGATCAGCGCATCCTTTACAAACCATATAAAGCCGGACGTATTACCGCCCGGCTCGTTTGTCTCAGACCTGCCGATCCCGGTTCCCTCATCACTCAGGTCCGTAATCGTCAGTTCAAACTCATCATTCTTTCTGATTGTATCTGCCATTTTCCCTCTTACCGTTCTCCTGTCAGCAGCCGGAACGTCATTTCCCGATATTCGCCTGCAGAAGAACCGCGCTTGATATTAATCGTAACTTCATCGCCAACATTCAGAGACTTCAGGATCTCCGAATACCCGTAGACATCCCGGATCGTTTCTTCATTGATGCCCGTAACGATGTCTCCCCGTTTGATTCCTGCATTATATGCCGGACTGTCCGTGAGAACGTTTTGAATATACATTCCCTCAGGAATATCATTGTACCGCATCTCAAAGGAAACTCCAAAACCTTCGAGTCCGATCAGTGCCGACTTCTCGCCTGTCTCCAGCTTATCGACAGTGTCTTTCAGCGAACCGATCGTGACGATGCGTGCCAGTTGCGCGTTGACGCCTTTATCCCCACGGTTCGGTACTGCGACACCCAGCAAATCTCCGTTGATGTCGATGAGGTATGTACCTTTCTCAGGATCCGTACGGACATCCGCGTAGATCACACGCTGAACGGAATCCAGTGACGGCTCTGCCTTGCCGATATAGCCGATGTTGCCGAAATCACAGGAATGCACCACGCCGAGCGGGGAACCGATCGCAACGACCATATCTCCTTCCGTCGGTTCGTCACCGTCGGCAAGGCTGACGCTTTCCAGCGACGCCAGCAGTTCCTCACCGATACCCTGCTCCGTAGAAACAGCCAGAATGACCATATCATCCGCTTCCGAATACTGCTTGATATATGCGTCTGCTGTCGTGCCCTCACTGAATGTCGCCCTGAGGGACTCGGAACCGCGCACGCTGCCGGTCGTAAGGATCAGGATCTCCTGTTCCGTAATATCCAGGATAATGCCGGCATAAGTCTCGGAGCTTTCCGCCAGGCTTTCAAACCAGGTCGTACCGGTGGAGATCGCATTGACCGTCACGATATAGCGGTTGCCTTTTTCCGCGGCATCCCTGCTGATATTGAGAAGCTCCGCATACTTTTCCGTCGCCGAAAGTTCTTCGGTGTCAGACGCACCCTCAGAAGTCTCCTCTTCTTCTCCGTCAGAAGCTTCATCTGCTTCCGACGAGGTATCCTCCGAAGATTCAGTTTGCAATTCTGTCAGATTACTCTCCGTGCTTTCGTTCTCATCTGCATCATCTGTGCTGCCTCCAGCATCTTCGGTCTCTTCCGACTCATTCTCATCAACCGGCTGGGTCTGTTCGTCAGTCACCGCCGAACTGCTGTCCTCTACCATGTCAGAAGGACTCTCCGAAGCACTTAACTCCATCGGCTCCATATCCGAAGCTGACGCATCCGAATCCTGTCCGTCCGCGGCAGTCGACTCTTCCACTTCAGCCTGTGCGGCCTGGTACCGCATCACCGCTGTAAAGGTACCCGCAGCCGCGAGTCCGAATAAAAGACCGCAGA
>JAFTBX010000078.1 GCA_017455005.1 Lachnospiraceae bacterium
CGAGACAAAGACCATGCCGATAAAGGACAGTACGACACAGGCTGCCTTGGGAGCAGTGATCCGCTCTTTAAATACGACCGGTGATGCCAGAATCATAAAGACCGGCTCCATATAGTAACATACCGTAGCCGTGGCGACGGAGGTGTACTTATACGCCTCAAAAAGAAAGACCCAGTTGAATCCCATGATCACGCCGACCAGCACCATAAGCGGGAGTCGTCGTTTGATCGCGTTCATATCGAGCTTTCGTCCGCTCGCGCGGATAACAAAGTATAGGGATACGCCGCCGAAGAATGCCCGAAAGCATGCAAGCGGCAGCGAATCCATCGGGATCATTCGCCGGATAATGCCGACCAGGCCGAAAACGACCATGGCAAAACATAATTGAAAGGTGGGGGAAAAACGTTCAGTATTCATATCGGGTCAGACAGTCAGCGCATGTGTAAAGCAATGTGATCCATAATAATTTCCTGAATGGTCAGCCACATCGGCTGAGGCATCCGGTACATCATATCACAAGTGCTTTAAAATAACTACTGTAACTTCCGGGGTTCTGATGTTCGTTTTAGGTACGTAAAATATCTGTCCCTGCCCGGGCAAGTAAATGCGGGATTGATTTCAGGCCCCGGAGAGGGTACTATATTAAAAAGGGAGGTGGACGATCATGGCATTTAAATATGAAGAATATGTATTAAGCAAGAAGATCATCGCGCGAAGACTGGACGGCTTTGTGCCGGAAATTCTGATCACGCTCGGCTCGGGGCTCGGTTTCATGGCGGATGAAGTGGAGAATCCCATCTATGTGCCATATGACGAGATCCCCAATTTCAAGACCTGTACCGCGCCGGATCATAAAGGACGTTTTGTCTTCGGACAGCTTTGCGGCAGGAATGTAGCCGTGATGCAGGGAAGGCTTCACTGCTATGAAGGCTATACTATGGAGGAGGTGACCTATCCGTACCGGACGATCCGGTTGCTCGGCGCGGAGAAGCTGATTGTTACCAATGCTGCCGGCTGCGTGAATATGAACTGGAAAGCGGGAGACCTGATGCTGATTGCGGATCATATACGTCTCTTCGGCTTCGGCCCGCTGCAGGGTGAGAACATCCCCGAGTTCGGTCCGCGCTTTAATGATATGTCCTATGTTTATACGCCGAGACTGCAGGAACTTGCGGAAAAGAAAGCGAGAAAGCTGGATATGCCGCTTCGTAAAGGCGTCTACATGTACTTCCCGGGTCCGAGCTTCGAAACGCCGGCGGAAGTGCGGGCGGCAAGAGTCCTGGGAGCGGACGCCGTCGGCATGAGTACAGTGCCGGAGGCGACGGTTGCGGCTCACTGCGGTATGGAGGTCCTCGGCATCACGGTACTTACCAACATGGCTGCGGGCGTACTGCAGCAGAGACTTACCGGAGAGGAAGTCAACATTGCTGCAAACCAGGCAGCGCAGGCCTTCTCCGCGCTGATCCGGGAGTGCCTGAAGGAAATGTGATTGTATACGTTTTCTGTTGCCCGAAATGCTGAAAAGGGCTATAATTAATGACATTATGAAAACAGTGAAATTATTTTATGATGATGTTTATATGAAAGAGTTCGAGGCAGCTGTCCTCGACTCTTCTTATGATGATAAGAAAAAATGCTGGCTTGTTGAGCTGGACCGGACCGCGTTCTATCCGGAAGGCGGCGGACAGCCTTCGGATGAGGGTACGCTGACAGTGATCGCGGACGGCGCAGACGAGGCTGCACAGCCGGTCACGCCGGTCAGAGTCTCGGAAGTTCATGAAAAGGCAGAAACGATCCTGCATTACTGTGACAGGGAGATCCCGGCGGGGTGCCGTGTGCGCGGCGTGATCGACTGGGAGCGCCGTTTCGACCACATGCAGCAGCACAGCGGCGAACATATCGTCAGCGGCATGATCTGCAGCCGTTTCCATTGCGATAACATCGGGTTCCATATGGGGAAGGATATCGTAACGATCGATTACAATGCGAAGATCACCCGGGAGGAGCTTGCTGTACTGGAAGCGGAAGCAAACCGTTATATATGGGAGGATCACGCGCTGGAGATACTCTGGCCGACTGCGGAGGAACTGAAAGAGCTTGATTATCGGAGCAAAAAGGAACTGACTGGCGATGTGCGCATCACCTCGTTCCCCGGCGCGGACATGTGCGCCTGCTGCGGCACGCATGTGATGACAAGCGGACAGGTCGGACTGGTAAAGTTCATCAGCAGCCAGAAGATCGGAAAGGGCACCCGCATCGAGCTTTTGTGTGGTAAAAGAGCTTTTGATTTCCTGTCAATGAACTTTGAGCAGAATCAGGAGATCGGCGTAGGTATGGCAGCCAGCCTGGACAAGACAGCGGCTGTCTACCATAAACAGAAGCAGGAGCTGATCGACGCCAAGATGAAGATCTCCGAGCTGGAAGGCTTTTATTTCGTAAGTATTGCGGCGGAGTATGAGGGCGCAGGCGACGTGCTGCTGATCCGTGAAGCATTGAGCCCGGACAGTGTTCGCAAGCTCACGGTAATGATCGGGGAGAAGTGCGGCGGGCGCTGCGCGGTATTTGCCGGTGACAGCAGTGATTACAAATATGCCGTACTTGATAAGGAAGCAGATCCGACTGCATTTACAGCGATGATCAAAGAGATGAATACTGCTTTAAACGGCCGCGGCGGAGGAAGAAACGGTTATGCGCAGGGCTCAGTGCAGGCGAAGGCATCCGCGATTCGTGAATACTTCGGCCGGAGCGAATAATCAGTCCCGGTACCGTTCCGGTCGAGCGTGATCGGGAGACGAAGGCGGTCGGTAACTGACGGCAATTACAGCAATAGAGGAGTTACGATCAATGGCAAGTTATATCTTAAGCTGCAGTTCTACGGTGGATCTTTCCAACGACTACATGGAAAAGCGGGGCATTCCGTATACCTGCTTTCATTTTGAATTGAATGGCGTGGATTATCCGGATGACATGGGACGCTCGATGGCGCCGGAAGCTCTGTACCGGGAGATGAGCAAGGGCGCGGAAACAAAAACGTCCCAGGTTACGATCGGAGACTATACCGCCTTTTTTGAAAAGTATCTGAGACAGGGGATGGATGTTCTTCATATCTGTTTTTCAAGCGGTCTTTCAGGATCCTACAGCTCGGCTCTGATTGCGGCGGAAAGCCTTCGGGATATATTCCCGGACCGTAAGCTCTATATAGTGGACTCACTTGCGGCATCCAGCGGACACGGGCTGTTTATAGATACGCTGGCAGACATGCGCGACGCTGGCGCAGATATCGATACGCTTTACAGCTTTGCGATGGAGAACCGCCTGAAGCTGCAGCATTGGTTTTTCTCTACGGATCTGACATTTTATATCCGCGGCGGCCGGGTTTCCAAGACGGCAGGATTTATCGGATCCGTGCTGAATATCTGTCCGCTGCTCAATGTCAACAGCGAAGGAAAACTGATTCCGCGAGAAAAGATCCGCGGTAAAAAGAAGGTCATACGGCGTATTGTCGAGCAGATGGAGATGCATGCGCGGGACGGACATGATTATAACGGAAAATGCTTTATCAGCCAGTCCGCGTGTATGGAAGATGCCAGGGAAGTGGCGGATCTGATCGAGGAAAAGTTCCCGAAACTCGCGGAACCGGTGCAGATCTTCCCGATCGGAACGACGATCGGAAGCCACACCGGTCCCGGCACCGTTGCGGTCTTTTTCTGGGGAGACGAGCGCGAACTTTAATCATAATATTAGGAGAACCCTCGACGTTTATGCAATTGCCTGTTTTTGGCAAAGCAGATGATCGAGGGGGTTTTTTTGCCCACCATTTGAAGTATCCTTTAGTCAGTTAAAAAACAGACGTTGCCGCGAGGACGGCTGGTGCAGACGATCCGTATCTGCCGGCTGCACGCGGGTGAGGAAAGGAGACTGACGATGACAAAGGCAGCGATGGATACAGTTTGGCTTATTTTTATGGGAGTGATCGACATTACGATCCTTTATCGTTTTGTGACAGAGATCGGCTGTCAGCTTGCCGGGCACCAAACAAGAGAGGACAGCATTGATCATTTTGCGGCGGTACTGATGGCGCTCGGGAGCGTCGTGGCGGTTATGCTCCTCGTAGTCAAGCTCTGGGGCTGACAGGGTATCTGCGCAGGACCGGTGCTTTCTCCGGAACCGGAGGATGACCTGGAGTATCAGATTCGGCGGGTGAAGTTGGATTGACTTCTCTGTGGCCGATGGCTTATGATAGTAGCATATGGATGATAATGTTTTTGATCTTCAGCTGAACGGCAGGCTGGGTCCGGGGGAGCGCTTTGATAAGCGGAACGGGCTCAGTTTTGTTGTGTTTGATGCGCTTTCAGAGCTGCATTTTGTCCGGCATGGTTTTTCTACCAGACCCGGCGGCGTGAGCAGGGGCTGGTATGAAAGCCTCGATCTTTCTTATGCCCGCGGAGACGTGAAGGAAGACGTGGACGAGAACTTTCGCAGGGTGGCAGCGTTTTTCGGGACTTCTCCGGACCGGATCGTCTGCGGTTATCAGACGCATACGGATTATGTAAGGCATGTGTCCCGGGAAGACGCAGGCAAAGGTGTGACCCGTAAGAGGGACTATACGGACGTTGACGGCCTGATCACGGATGAACCCGGGCTGCTGCTTATGACTTCTCACTCGGACTGCACACCGCTCTACTTCGTGGATCCCAGACATCGGGCCATTGGCTTAAGTCACTCCGGCTGGAAGGGTACGCTTGCGGGCATTGGACAGGTCACCGTCCGCGCCATGCATGAGGCGTTCGGGACAGACCCTGCGGACATCATTGCCGCGGTCGGCCCCTGCGCGTGCGGACACTGCTATGAGGTGGGTCCGGAGGTGGCGGAAGCATTTACGGCGAAGTACGGACCGGCGCGCATCGGAGACCCGGAGGGTGAGGATGTTTTTTTGTACCCGCGGGATAACGGCAAGTATCTGCTTGACCAGAAAGCGGCCAACGTATATATCATGAAGCTGGCCGGCATTAGCAGGGAACAGATTACTGTATCGGGACTTTGCACGATGGAAGAGGACAGGCTGTTTTATTCTCATCGGAGGATGGGAGAACGCCGCGGCAACCTCGGCGCATTCCTGATGCTGGAGGAGCAGGATTGACACGGGAGCAGAAGACATTTTTGGCAGCCGGATCATTGATGCTTGTGAGCGAGATCTGGAAACAGTACTGCCTAACGTTTATAGTATATGACGGAGTTTATCAGTGGAGCTTTTTTCCGTTTCAGCTTTGCTCCGTGCCGATGTACATTGCGCTGATCCTGGGCTTTGTGGGAAAAGGGAGATTGCGTGACTGCCTGCTTTCGTTTCTTGCGGATTTCAGTCTGTTGTCCGGTGCGATCGTGCTGCTGGATACGAGCGGCATGCATTACGGATATGCGCCCCTGACAGTCCATTCGTATCTCTGGCATGCCGGACTGGTCTTGTTGGGCTTTTATGCGGGCACGCGGAGCCGGAATAAAGGCAGGAAGGCTTTTACCGGCGCTGTGCTGATCTATCTGCTTTGCTGCTGCCTGGCAGAGCTTATCAATTTCAGCTTTGACCGTTTTGGCATCGTCAACATGTTTTACATCAATCCGCACTATTATATGGTGCAGATCGGATTTCGCAGTTTACTGCGGTTTTTGCCCAACCGGGCGGTGATCGCGGTTTATATAGTATTTACCATCCTCGGCGCCGGGGTACTGCATCTTATATGGCGCCGGGTAAGAAAGGAAGGATAGTATGAGTAAAATAGGTGTTCTTGGAGCCGGGACCTGGGGAATGGCACTTTCGAGGATGCTTTGCAACACCGGGAACGACGTGCTTGTATGGTCGGCGATCGAGCGTGAGATCGACGTATACTCGGCTACGCGTATCCATCCGAATCTGCCGGGCATGGTGATTCCGGAAGCGATCAATTTTACCAAGGATATCAAAGACGTCTGTACCGACAAGGACATCATGCTGGTGGCGATCCCGTCTGCATTTGTCCGTTCTGTTGCGCAGCAGGCAGCACCCTATGTCAGGGAAGGACAGATCATCGTCAACGTCGGCAAGGGCATTGAAGCCGAGACGCTGATGACATTGACAGAAGTCATCGAAGATGAACTTGCCAAGGCCGGAAAAACAGCCAGAGTTGTTGCTTTGAGCGGTCCGACACATGCGGAAGAAGTGGCGGTCGATCTTCCGACGACCATTGTATCCGCGTCAAAGGATATGAGAGCTGCGAAAGCGGTTCAGGACGTGTTTATGAATGACAACATGCGCGTTTATACCAACGATGATGTAAAGGGCATTCAGCTTTGCGGCGCCATGAAGAACATCATCGCGCTTGCGGCAGGTATTTCGGCCGGTCTCGGATACGGAGACAATACAAAGGCGGCGCTGATCACAAGAGGCCTTGCGGAGATCACAAGACTCGGTACGGCTATGGGATGCCAGCCCGAGACATTCGCAGGCCTTGCGGGTGTTGGCGATCTGATCGTTACCGCGACCAGCATGCACTCACGCAATAACCGCGCCGGCATGCTGATTGGCCAGGGCAAGAGTGTAGAGAAGGCGCTCAAAGAAGTCGGTATGGTCGTTGAGGGTATTTATGCGATTCCGGCGGCGCTGAAGATGGCAGAGCAGTTCCAGATTGAACTTCCGATTATTTTTGCGGTTGACGCGATCGTTAATCACGGTGCGGATCCGAAGCAGACGGTGCGTGATCTGATGCTTCGTGACCGTAAGGACGAGCGTGCCTGACGCGGCAAAGTTTCGCAAAGATGAGCTTTTGTTAATATCACTATGACGGTTCTTAGAACTTTACGGGCCTGTCCGAAACCATGAAGAGTTCCTGTATATGTCTTGCCCTCACGGCACATGTCGATGCGGGCAAGACAACGCTTTCTGAAAGCATCTTACTGAATACCGGAGTAATCAGAAAGGCCGGCCGTGTAGATCACGGAGACAGCTTTTTTGATCATGAAAAAGAAGAGCGTGAGAGGGGGATCACCATTTTCTCCAAACAGGCTCTTTTTACTGTGGGCGGACAGCGGTTTATCCTGATGGATACGCCCGGGCATGTGGATTTTTCCGCGGAGATGGAGCGCGTTCTTTCCGTCCTTGATTACGCGGTACTCATCATCAGCGCGCCGGACGGCCTGCATGGCCATGACCTCACCCTTTGGAAGCTGTTTAAGACCTGGCGGATCCCGGTATTTTTATTTATCAATAAGATGGATCAGCCGGGTGCCGACAGGGAGAAAGTCCTTCGGGAACTGGAGAGTCGTTTCGGCAGCGGATTTATAGACTTTACACCGGGAAAGTCAGTAGAGGAGCAGGCTTCTTTTGACGAGGCGGTCGCAGTACTGGATGACGGCCTGACGGAAACGTATCTCGAAAGCGGCAAGGTACTCGTCGCCGACATCCGGCGGCTGATCAGGGAGAGGAAGCTCTTTCCCTGCTGCTTCGGTTCCGCATTGAAAAATGACGGCGTCGGGAGCTTTCTCGATGTGCTTGCCGCTTATACGGAATGCAGGGAGTACCCCGAGTCATTTTCCGCCAGGGTGTTTAAGATCTCGAGGGACAGCCGCGGTAACCGTCTGACTCACCTGAGAGTCACGGGCGGAGTACTGAGACCGAAGGATACAGTCCGTATCTACAGGCCGCTTCTTTCAGGCGGAGCAGATCCGGGTGATGATGGCACAGAAGAAAAGACCGATCAGATCCTGCTTCCGAACGGAGGCAGGACCGAACAGCTGCAGGAGGTTGCGGCAGGTATGGTTGTCGCCGTGAGCGGTTTGAAGAGTACGACAGCCGGCGGTTCACTCGGAAAGAAGATCGACGGTGAGCAGCCTATGATGGTCCCGCTTTTTTCTTCACGGCTGATTCCTCCGGAGGATGTGGACATCCACCGGCTGTACCTGATCTGCAGGGAACTTGAGGAAGAGATCCCGGAGATCAGTGTGGATTATGAAGAAAGCAGCGGAGAACTGAAGTGCAGGCTGATGGGAGAAGTCCAGACAGATGTTCTGAAAGAACTGATCCGGAGCCGTTACGGCATCGCAGTCACTTTTGAGCCGGCTTCGGTCATATACAAAGAGACGATCACAGCTCCGGTGTACTGTGCCGGACATTATGAGCCGCTCCGGCATTATGCCGAAGCACATTTTGTAATGGAACCCGCGGAGCGGGGCAGCGGTCTGATCATCGATACATCCTTAAGCGAAGATATCCTTCCGAGGCATTTTCAGCGTCTGATCATGACCAATGTTTCAGAGAAGGAGCATCGCGGTGTGCTCACGGGCGGTGAGCTGACTGACGTGCGGATCACACTGGTCAATGCCAGGGCGCATGAAAAACATACAGAGGGCGGCGATTTCCGCCAGGCTGTCCGCAGGGCGGTGAGGCAGGGACTGATGAAGTGCAGGGCACTTGGACTCTGTCAGCTGTTGGAACCGTACTATGAGTTTGAGCTGCGGGTGCCGATCCGCGATGCGGGCAGGGCTATGACGGATCTTACAAGGATCGCGCCGGGGTTTGAAGGCCCGGAGATGGAAGCGGAAGAGGCGGTGTTTCGCGGAAATGCCCCGGTCTCTGCCATGCAGGGGTATGACGGCGCTGTCCTTTCTTATACAGGCGGATTTGGCCATCTTACCTGTGTATTCAGCGGATATGGAGACTGCCGGGATCAGGCAGCGGCGGTTGCGGCCGCGCACTACGACCCCGAGTTGGATCCGGACAACCCGTCCGGCTCTGTTTTCTGTTCCCACGGCGCGGGATATTTTGTACCGTGGGATCAGACGGATGCGTTTTTACATCTGCCGATGGCGGTTGCCGGCTCTGCAGCAGCGGAGACAAAGAGCGTGCAGGCGCAGGCCTCCGGAGGGGAATCCACAGCCGGGATCCAGCGTGGCAATGCAGATAAAAACCGGGATTACTTAGGCCAAGGGCTTAAAAATGATAAGGAACTGGAGGAGATTTTTAACAGGACCTTAGGAAATAACAGAAAGGCAGATAAAAAGGATGTCAACCGGGACGGATGGAAGGATCCGGCACGGACGCGGAAACCGCAGGAGACCGTGCAGATCAGGGAACCGCTGAAACAGTATCTTCTGGTAGACGGATATAACATCATCTTTGCGTGGGACGATCTGAAAGAGCTGGCAGCGATCAACATAGACGCCGCAAGAGCGGAGCTGACGGATATCCTTGCAAACTATCAGGGCTTCAGGGGCATGACCCTGATCCTGGTTTTTGACGCCTACAAGGTCCGCGGCGGACAGGGCTCGGTTGAGAAGTACCACAATATCTACATTGTCTATACCAAAGAGGCACAGACAGCAGACGCTTATATTGAGGCAACTGTACATGAGATCGGCAGGAAGCACCGCGTGACAGTCGCGACTTCCGATGGACTGGAGCAAACGATCGTTTTCGGCGAAGGCGCAGCCAGGATGTCGGCGAGGGAACTGCGTGAGGCGGTGGAAGAGTGCAGCAGAGACATACATGAACGCTTCACATCGAGGAAAGAACGTCTGGAAAATCACATCAGTATCGAAGGCGGCCATACTTCAGGATCCGGTGATAAGGATGAGCGTTAAGATCCGGGCAAGTTTGTGTGAAATGCCGTGCATAGGATGGCCACTTGTGATATACTATTAACTGGTATAGGCTGGAGACAGCCAAACCATTTACGTCATAAATCAGGAGCTGAATATGGATAAAAAAAGAAGGGTAATGCTGAAGCTTTCGGGCGAGGCACTTGCCGGTGACAAGCACAGTGGTTTTGATCTTGCGACAGTACAGGCAGTTGCGGGAGAAGTAAAGGAAGCCTGGGACCAGGGCGTAGAGATCGCGGTCGTCATCGGCGGCGGAAACTTCTGGAGAGGACGCACAGGAAACGAGATCGCCAGAGTTAAGTCTGACCAGATCGGTATGCTCGCGACAGTCATGAACGCTCTTTATGTCTCGGAAGTATTCCGTTCTGCCGGTATGAAAACTGCCGTTTTCGGAGCTTTTGAGATCCCCGGTATGATGCCGATATTTGATAAGGACGAGGTTGAAAAGGCATTTGCCGAACGGTGCGTGGTCTTCTTCGCAGGCGGTACGGGGCATCCGTATTTCAGCACAGATACCGGAACCGCTCTCAGAGCCGTGGAGATCGAAGCGGATGTGATCCTGCTTGCGAAGGCAGTGGACGGCGTGTATAATGCGGATCCCAAGGTCGATCCCGAGGCGAAACGTTATGACCGCATCAGCATCAGCGAGGTGGTTGCAAAGGGATTGAAAGTTATCGACCTGACCGCGTCCGTGCTCTGCATGGAAAACCACCTGCCGCTGGCAGTGTTTTCACTGAATCGCCCGGGCAACATTGCGGACGCACTGAACGGGCACATCGACGGTACTATCGTGACCGCAGACTGAATATGATCATATGCAGGCACAGCCGGCATCAGATAAAACAGACGAATGTCAGATACAAAGGAGCATCATCATGGAAGAGCTGAAAGTATATGAAGAGAAAATGCAGAAGACCATCGATAACCTGCAGGAGAATTTTCAGAGCATCAGGGCCGGACGTGCCAATCCTCATGTTCTTGACAAAATCAAAGTGAACTATTACGGAACACCGACACCGATCCAGCAGGTCGGCAACATTTCTGTTCCCGAAGCACGTATGATCGTGATCCAGCCATGGGAGAAGAGCCTGATCAAGGAGATCGAGAAGGCGATCAATATGTCTGATATCGGCATCAATCCGACCAACGACGGCAACTGCGTCCGTCTTGTTTTCCCGGAGCTCAACGAGGAAAGACGTAAGGATCTCGCAAAGCAGATCAAGAAGTACGGTGAAGAGGCAAAGGTTGCGATCCGCAACATCCGCCGTGATGCAAACGACAACTCCAAGAAGCTGGAGAAAGCCGGCGAAATGACGGAAGATGACGTCAAGAATGCTGACAAGGAGATCCAGAAGTATACCGACAACTCGATCAGCACCATCGATAAGATGGTCGACGAGAAGACCAAGGACATCATGACCGTTTAATATGGATAATAATTTACACATCCCGGAGTCCGTCGCCATTATCATGGATGGCAACGGACGCTGGGCAAAAAAGCGGGGACTGCCCCGCACGATGGGACATAAAGAAGGCTGCAGCGCGATTGAAAGACTGCTTCCGGAGGCCAGCGATCTCGGCATCCGGTTTCTTACGGTGTACGCGTTTTCTACGGAGAACTGGAAGCGTTCGGCAGAAGAAGTGGACGGGCTGATGCAGCTCTTCCGTTTTTATGCGGGGAGACTTCTAAAGGCTGCGAAGGCAAAGAATGTCCGTGTACGGATGATCGGTGACAGACGCCGCTTCCAGCCGGACATCATAGAGTCGATCAACCGTCTGGAAGAGGAAACGAAGGATAATACCGGCATGACGTTCATAGTGGCGGCAAACTACGGCGGAAGAGATGAGATCCGCCGTGCTGTCATGCGCTATGCCGAGGATTATAAGGCAGGAAAGGTGCCGGCGGATGCTTTTGCGGGGCCGAATGCAGGCTATCCTGAAGGGGAGCTTACGGAGCGGGGGTTCGCTTCGTATCTTGACATGCCTGACGTTCCGGATCCTGATCTTCTGATCCGCACGTCCGGGGAGCTCAGGCTCAGCAACTTCCTGATCTGGGAAGCGGCTTATTCGGAGATCGTCGTAACGGATACCTTGTGGCCTGATTTTGACAGAGAGGAACTGCTGCGGTGTATTGAGGAGTTCAATCACCGGAACAGGAGATTCGGGGGAGTATAATTGTTCTGGAAACGCCTGGCAAGTGGAGTGGTCCTTCTGGCGGCAGCGGTCGTGTTCCTGTATATCGGCGGAACACCGCTGCTTTTGGTGCTGTGCGTGATTTCGCTTATCGGTCAGAATGAGCTGTACCGCGCGATCGGTATTGATCATAAGGGGCTTTCCATGATCGGCTATCTTATGACGATCGTGTACTATATGCTGGTCTTCTTTGAGGGACGCGGATATATGGCGGCGATGATCGTCTTTACCCTGATCATACTGATGACGGCGTATGTGGCAACCTTTCCGGAGTATAAAACGGAAGAGGTTTCCGGCGCATTTTTCGGCATGTGTTATGTATCGGTGCTTATGAGTTATGTCTACCTGACCAGACAGTTCCATGACGGTCTTTACATGATCTGGCTGATCCTCTTAAGTTCATGGGGATGCGATACGCTTGCGTATTGTACGGGCATGCTGTTTGGTGAACATCATATGGTGCCGAAGCTGAGCCCCAAGAAGACATGGGAAGGAGCAGCCGGAGGCGTTGCCGGCGCGGCGATCCTCGGATTTATTTACGGTTTTATTTTCCGCAACCGGATGCCGGATACGATCTCACCTGCCATGACCTGCTGCATCGCGTGTGCTGTCGGTGCAGTGATATCCATGATCGGTGATCTGGCGGCGTCAGCCATCAAGCGCAATCACGATATCAAGGATTTCGGAAACCTGATCCCCGGACACGGCGGAGTACTGGACCGCTTTGATTCCGTACTTTTTACTGCCCCGGCGATCTATTATGCAATCACGATGCTGGAGCATTTCCACAGATAAGACGATTCTTAACTGCCGGCCGGTCCGGCCGGCAGCAGTCTTGATGAATATTTAATAACAAGATGAATTTATGCATACTGGGCAGCACCGGCTCGATCGGGCTGCAGACACTCGATGTGGTCAGGTCGGACGGAACAATCCGCGTGAAGGCACTGGCCGCAGGTCACAACATAGATATGGTTGAAGAGCAGATCCATGAGTTCCATCCCGAGATCTGCTGTATTTATAATGAGCAAAAAGCGGAAGTCCTTGCGGAACGTCTTCGCGGCAAAGGCATCGAAGAGACCCGGATCGTCAGCGGCATGGACGGCCTGATTGCCTGTGCGGTTCATGAATCAGTGGATACGGTTCTGGTCAGCGTTGTCGGCATGATCGGCATCCGGCCGACGATCGAAGCAATCAAAGCAGGCAAGAACATTGCCCAGGCCAATAAAGAGCCGATCGTCTGTGCCGGACATATCATTATGCCGCTCGCGAAGGAAAAGGGCGTCAGTTTCATTCCCGTCGATTCGGAGCATTCTGCGATCTTCCAGTGTTTACAGGGCGAAAACGGCAACCCAGTGGATAAGATCTGGCTGACCGCATCCGGAGGCCCGTTCCGTGGACGAAAGCGGGAGGAACTGACCGGTATCACTCCGGCGGACGCACTGAAGCATCCGAGCTGGAACATGGGCGCCAAGATCACGATTGATTCGTCTACGCTGGTGAATAAAGGCCTCGAG
>JAFTBX010000079.1 GCA_017455005.1 Lachnospiraceae bacterium
CTGCCGGAGGTTGACCTCGCCGAAGGTGCGCGAGTCCATCGAGACCCGGCGGTTATCTCCGAGAACGAAGACATTGCCCTCTCTCACCGGGTACGGATAGATGACGGTGCCCCGTTCCGCGAGGGTCTCCCCGTAGCCCCAGGGGTCCTCGATTTCCACGCCGTTGACCCGGATGCGGCCGTTTCGCACCTCGACCGTGTCGCCGCCGAGCGCGATGACGCGCTTCACATAGTACTCGCCGGAAGGGACGCGCATGGCGATGATGTCGCCCGGCTGGTAATCACGGCTTAAGCGTGAGTAAACGACGATGTCCTTATCCAGAAGGCGCGGCACCATCGAATCGCCGCCGACGACGGAAAGCCCGATGACAAAGCGGAACAGCGCAAAAACGGCCACCAAAAGCACGATGAAATGGATCGAGTCGTGGAGCCATTCCAGCTTGTAGGCGTTATACTTTTCAAGCGGTCTCGGACGGGATTTCATGGTATGCGGAGCTTCTCCTTCAAGTGGGTCCATATGCGCAATGTCAAGCTAAAGCACAGGCAGCATTGACATAAAATGCCAAGAGCGTGGGACGTACTGCAGTAACAAAATGCGCAATTTTTCCCTATTGTACCTTATGTGAATATTGTATCAAAATCTGAACAAATTGCCAATAGAGTCAATGTCACAGATGAGAGCATTTCCACTTTTTCTTGACCTGACAGCTGAAATGCGGTACACTGGACACGAATCTGAAGTTCGTGTTTTGCGGTTTATGGAGGTTGCGATGACTTTTGCGGATAAGCTGAAAATGCTGCGTGCAGGCGCAAAGATGTCTCAGTCGGAGCTTGCTTCGGCGATCGGCGTGACGGCGCGTGCGGTCCAGAAATGGGAAGGCGAGGGAACCTACCCCAGGAAGCGGGATACCTATGCCGCGCTGGCGGCGCTTTTCGGCTGCGATCTTGACTATCTGTTGACGGAAAAGGAGGATTTCGTCATGCGCGCAGGCGAGGCCTACGGCTCTGCCGGCCGCAGGGACGCGTCACAGCTCGTCACCGAGGTGACGGGACTTTTTGCCGGCGGCGAGATGGCCGAGGAAGATATGGACGTCATGATGGAGGCGATCCAGCGGGCGTACTTTGACGCGAAGTCGAGAAACCGTGAGAAGGCCGCGGGCAGGACCGGGCGGTCCAAGGCAGTCAATGCCGGAGAGTCATTTGTGAATGCGAGTGAGACAATTAAAGGCGCCGATGCCGCGGAAGCCGTGACCGGCAGTAAGGCAGGAAACGTGACCGGGAAGGGTGCGCGCGGATGAAGCAGCTCAACTCCCCCGACAACATTTTAAGTGCGGCGCGGCGGGTCGTGCGCATGGCGGAAAGCCGGGACCCGGAGCGCATCGCGGAAAGCCTCGGCATCCATGTCATGGAGGCTCCGTTCCGGCGCCAGAAGGGCGCTTACAAGGTCATCAAGGGTCAGCGCTACATTTTCCTGAAGGAAGACCTCACGGAGCCGATGCGTTCGATCGTCCTGCTCCATGAGATCGGCCACGACCAGCTGCACCGCTACCGCGCGGAGATCTTCCAGGAGTTTACGCTCTTTGATATGGCGGGCTCCGTCATGGAGTTTGAGGCGAATCTTTTCGCGGCGCATATCATGCTCCCGGATGAGGACGTCCTCCGGTACATCGAAGAGGGCTTTGACGCCGCCAAGATTGCGGCCGCGCTCGGCTCGGATATCAATCTCGTTGCGCTCAAGGTCAGCGACTTAAGCCGGCGGGGACACGCGTTCCGGGTGCCGGAGCATAAACGGAATTTCCTGAAATGAGTCAGCGGGTCATGTCGGCGGAGACCTGCCTGCCGGGGTTTGGACATAAGCGGAGCTTTCTCAGGCCATACAGGTTTCAAGGAAATGAATGAAGTATATTTCTCTGATCTAATGAAACACATTTCGACTAATCTAAATTTGGACTTTAGATTAGTCGTTTTATTTCCGTTGACAGCACAGATTTTTCCGACTAAAATAAAATTAGACTTTAGATTAGTCGTTATTGTTTAATAAGACGATAGTCAGAGGTGTACCGATGGCGTATATAGAAAGAGCGATCACACCGGTGATTCAAAAGAGAGTTTCGTCCAGTAAATGTCTCCTGCTGACCGGCGCAAGGCAGGTCGGCAAGTCTACGCTGGTGAAACATGTGTTCCCGGATTATCACAGGGCGAATTTTGACGACAGGCTCACCAGGCTTCAGGCAAAGGAAGAACCGAAGCTTTTTTTCCTGAACAATCCCAGGCCCCTTTTCATCGATGAGGTCCAAAAGGAAAACAGCATTCTGGAAGAGATCAAACTGATCATAGATGAATCCGGAAAGCGCGGCGAATTCATTCTCTCCGGTTCTCAAAAACTGGAACTGATGAAGGGGATGAGCGAGTCTCTTGCCGGACGTGTCTCTGTTTTGGAGCTTTCCGGTCTCTCTCTTCGTGAGATCAGCGGCGTTTCCTTCAACCGGCATTTCGTACCGACTGCCGACTACATTGACAGCAGGGAAAAGGAACTTGTGCCCTACTCAGATCTCTGGGAAGTCATCCATAAAGGCTCCTATCCTGAGCTGTATGATACGGAGCGGGACTGGCAGGACTTTTATTCTTCCTACGTCTCAACCTATCTGGAAAGAGACATCAATGAACTGATCTCGGCAGACAGCCTGACCTTTACCAAGTTTATGACCGCTGTCGCGGCCAGGACCGGGGAGCTGCTGAATTACGCGCACATTGCAGGTGAAGTCGGCGTGAGCGAACCTACAGTAAAGAAATGGATCTCTGTTTTGGAACGCACCGGCATCGTCTACATTCTTTTGCCCTACAGTGCAAGCGCGCTGGCACGGGCGATCAAAACTCCCAAGATCTACTTCAGAGATACCGGTCTTGCCTGCTATCTGACCCGGTGGCTGACTGCGGACGCGCTGAAAAACTCCGCCGTTGCCGGCAGCATGTTTGAAACCTTTGTCGTATCAGAGATCCTGAAGTCCTACAGCAACGCCGGTAAGGACTACCGTTTCAGCATTTTCTATTATCGTGGGAAAGATAAAAGCGCGTCAGGTGAAAATGAGATCGACCTTGTGATCGAGGAAAATGGCGTCCTGTATCCCGTGGAGATTAAAATGACAGGCAATCCCAAAGCAAACATGGGCGCTGCCAATCCGGTCCTTGATAAGATCCCGGATAAGCAGCGTGGTATGGGCGTCATTCTTTGCCTGATCGATAAGAAGACGTATCTCCGTGAGAATCTGGTGGCGCTGCCGATCGGATATATCTGAGGCGTCTCCGCTCTCCGCATCGGCACTTTGATGCAGGCGCGACAGAATGTGCGGCATGCTGCAAAGACGAACGAATGTTTCAATTGTTTCTTTTGGACAAAGTATGATGAAAGAATGGTTAAAAGACGCAGTATTTTATGAGATCTACCCGCAGTCCTTTTCGGACAGCAACGGGGACGGGATCGGCGACATCCGGGGCATCATCGGGAAGCTCGACTACCTTCAGTACCTCGGCTGCAACGCGATCTGGATGAACCCGTGCTATGATTCGTCCTTTTTTGACGCGGGTTACGATGTGCGGGATTACTTCAAGGTCGCGCCGCGCTATGGCACCAACGACGACCTTAAGGAACTGATCCGGGAGGTCCATGCGCGCGGCATGCATATCCTCCTTGACCTTGTCGCGGGGCACACGGCGATCGACCACCCGTGGTTCAAAGCGTCCTGCCTCGATGAGCAAAACGAGTTCACGAACCGCTTCATCTGGCGGAGCGGCGGGCACCGTGGGCCGAGCTACCCGGATATCCCGGCGTTCTTATGCGGATACTCTGAGCGGCCGGGCGCGTTCGCGGTCAACTGTTTCTGCACGCAGCCGGCGTTAAACTACGGCTTCGGCGAGGTGACCGAGGACTGGCAGTTTGCCGCGGACTCCGAAGAGGCGGACCGGACCAGGCTGATGCTGCAGGACATCATGTCCTTCTGGCTCGATATGGGCTGCGACGGCTTCCGCGTCGACATGGCGGGGAGCCTCGTCAAATGCGACCCGGGGCGCGTCTGCACGGCGCGGCTCTGGCAGAAGGTCCGCGCGTTCATGGATGAGCGCTACCCCGACGCGGTGCTGATCTCCGAATGGGGCGACCCGCTGCAGGCGCTGAAGGCGGGCTTCCATATGGATTTCCTCCTGCACAGCGGACCGACGCACTACATGGACCTCTTCCGCACGGCGCCGTTCTTCTCGGCAAAGTACTGCAAGGCCGGCGGGACGGATCCGGATGCGGGTGACGGCTGCGCGGATGAGCGCAGGGCCGGCCGCGGGAAAGCGGCGGATGCCGGCGGTTTGAAATCAGATGAATTGAACAAAGCACCGCAGGCGGGTGCCGGCGGGCTGGTTGCATTTACAGCATGCTATACGAAGATCTGGAACGAGACGCACGAGCACGGGCTGATCTGCATTCCGAGCGGCAACCACGACATGGTCCGTATGCGGGATACGCTGACGCCCGAAGAAATGAAGCTGGCGTTCGCGTTTCTTCTCACCATGCCGGGATGCCCGTTTATCTATTACGGCGACGAGATCGGCATGCGCTACGTCCATGGCCTGAAATCCAAGGAAGGCGCCTACGACCGCACCGGGTCGCGAACCCCCATGCAGTGGACGAAGGGCGAAGGGGCAGGGTTCTCTGTTGCCGCAGGAGCGGCAGGGGCCGGTTTATCCGGCTCCGCAGGCGGCGAGGATAGAAGGTCTTGCACTTCTTCCATTTCTTCCATGCCCGACTGCAGTTTTGTGATTGAGCCGGATGAGGTGACGACCGGAGCTGACCCCAAAGACTTCTATCTCCCGCTCGACCCACTTCACGACCGGCCTGACGTGGAGAGCCAGATGGGCGATCCCGGGTCGCTGCTGCAGTTTGTCCGGGACATGATCATGTTTCGGAAGGAACACGACGCTCTGCAGGCAGACGGCGGTTTCCGTTTCCTGACGGACGGACACGTGGCGCCGCTCGTTTATGA
>JAFTBX010000080.1 GCA_017455005.1 Lachnospiraceae bacterium
ACGACATCGTCCAACACCCTGGCAGCGTTCGCGCCGATCGGCGCGGGTATTCCCGAAGCGAAGATCGGCAGAGTCGTCGGCGTCGTGAAGGCATATTCCTCATGCGTCGGTGAAGGGCCGTTTACCTGTGAGTGGTTCGGGGAAGAAGCGGAAGCTTTAAGAGAAGCCGGCGGCGAGTACGGCGCAAAGACCGGCAGGCCGCGCCGCGTGGGACCGATCGACCTGGTTGCGACCCGCTACGGCGTACAGGTACAGGGAGCGACGGAGATCGCACTCACAAAGCTTGATATCCTCAGCTATATGAAGGAGATCCCGATCTGCGATAAGTACATTGTGAGAGGAGAGGAAACGGATGAGTTCCCGTTCCCGGCACTGCTGCCGGAGGCAAAGCCTGTCTTTAAGACCCTGCCAGGCTGGAACTGCGACATCAGCGGCATCCGCTACTTCGAGGATCTGCCGGACGCGGCGCGTGACTATGTCCGTTACATTGAGAAGGCGATCGACTGCAGGATATCCTTCGTATCCGTCGGTGCGGAGCGCGACGAGATCATCGTTATGCCATAAGTCTGCAGCTGTCTGAAACAGACTGTATAAGGCTTGTTCTGAATGGAATAACGGCTTGAAAAATAAACTATTATCGAATAAACTTTATGTAGTCTGCCTGCCGGATCAGCGGGCAGACTACTTGGCTTTTGAAAACAATCATTCGGCCATTCCGGAGTTTTCCGGATCCGGCTGTACAGTTTAAAACAAAGAGGAGAGAGACGAAATGACCGATAAGTATGAGTCCCCGCTTTCGCAGAGATATGCTTCCCAGTACATGCTGCATCTGTTTTCAGCGGATGTGCGCACGCAGACATGGCGAAGGATCTGGGTCGCGCTGGCAGAGGCAGAGCATGATCTCGGCCTTCCGGTTACGACGGAACAGATCGAGGAACTGAAGGAACATATCAATGACATCGATTATGAGGTCGTACGCAAGCGTGAGAAAGAAGTGCGCCACGACGTAATGGCGCATGTCTATGCTTATGGCCAGGTGGCCCCCAAGGCTGCCGGCATTATCCATCTCGGTGCGACGAGCTGCACGATCACGGACAATGCCGATATGATTATCTACAGAGACGCCCTGCTGCATATCCGCAGCCAGCTTTTAAGTGTCGTCAAGGGACTGGCAGCATTTGCGGATAAGTATAAGGCGCTGCCGACCCTTGGTTATACCCATTACCAGCCGGCGCAGATGGTTACGGTCGGTAAGAGAGCAACTCTCTGGATCCAGGACCTGATGAGTGATCTTGATGAGCTGGATTACGTCCTCGGCACGCTGAAGCTTCTCGGTGCCCGTGGCACGACCGGTACGGAAGCCAGCTTCCTGGAGCTGTTTGAAGGCGACGGCAGCAAGATCGATGAACTGAACCGGATGATCTGTGAGAAGTTCGGCTTTAAGGAAGTCTTTGATGTCAGCGGACAGACCTATCCCAGAAAGGTTGACAGCCGCATACTTAACTGCCTTTCTTCCATTGCGCAGAGCTGCTACCGTATGGCGAACGATATCCGTCTGCTGCAGCATGACCGCCAGATTGATGAACCGTTTGAGGAGAACCAGATCGGTTCTTCGGCAATGCCTTATAAGCGCAATCCCATGCGCTGCGAGCGCATCTGTTCTCTGTCCCGCTATCTGATGGCTGATGCCATGAACGCGCCGATGACAGCGTCGGTGCAGTGGCTGGAGCGCACGCTGGATGACTCCGCAAACCGCCGTATCTCCCTTCCGGAGGGATTTCTTTGCGCAGATGCGATCCTGATCATCGCAGCCAATGTCGCGAAGGGCATGCGCGTCAATGAGAAGGTTATCGAGGCTGCGGTCAACGAGTACCTGCCGTTTATCGCGACGGAGAACATCATGATGGAAGCAACCAAGCGCGGCGGCAACCGTCAGGAGCTGCATGAGAAGATCCGCGAGTGCTCCATGATCGCAACAAGACGCATGAAGGACGGAGAAAAGTCCAACCTTCTTGATCTTATGGCAGCAGAACCTGCTTTCGGTATGACGAGAGCGGAACTGGACGCTGTCCTTGAGCCCTCGCTTTATATCGGACGCTGTCCGGAGCAGGTGGAGCGATATCTTAAAAAGATCCAGCCTTTGCTCGCGGAAGCGGAGGAGAGTAAGGAAGAAATCAGTATTTGATATATTAGGAGAACAGACCCATGAACAACACGATGACCCAGCAGTTTACCGGTGACAGCCAGTACGTCGCTTCCGAGGAACTGCTTTCTACAGTCAATATCGCGATGACCCTCCAGAAGCCGCTGCTCATCAAGGGCGAGCCGGGTACCGGCAAGACAATGCTGGCAGCAGCTGTGGCGCATGCGCTCGGCAAGAAACTGATCATCTGGAACATTAAGTCTACGACCAAGGCGCAGGACGGCCTCTATGTCTATGACGTGGTTCAGCGTCTTTACGACAGCCAGTTCGGAACGCACGGCGTCGACGACATTGGCCACTACATTAAGCTCGGCAAGCTCGGCGAGGCGTTCAGTTCCGACGAGCAGGTCGTCCTGCTGATCGATGAGATCGACAAGGCAGACCTGGAGTTCCCGAACGACCTTCTCTGGGAGCTTGATCAGATGGAATTCAGCATCCCCGAGACCAAGGAAACGATCCGCGCGAAGCAGCGTCCGATCGTTATCATTACATCCAACGCGGAAAAGGAACTGCCGGACGCTTTCTTACGCCGCTGCATTTTCCACTATATTGATTTCCCGGATAAGGCGCAGATGGAGCAGATCATCAAGGTTCATTTTGACGATCTGGATGAGAGAGTGCTGCAGCAGGCAATGAACACCTTCTATATGATCCGCGATATCCGCGGTATTGATAAGAAGCCCAGCACATCCGAGCTGATCGACTGGATCCGTGCGCTGGTGGTCGGCGGCGTTGATCCGTACGAGATCGAAAAGAAGATCCCGTTTGCAGGCGTCCTTCTTAAGAAGGATAAGGACATGCAGACCCTGGAGAAGAATGTGAGATAAGGAGACGGCATGTTTCTTGACTTTTTCTATGCATTGAGAAAACATGGTCTGGATGTGTCTGTCGGTGAGTGGATGACGCTGATGGAAGGCATGGAAAAGGGACTTCACAGGTCCAGCTTTTCCGGCTTCTATTTCCTTGCGCGCGCGATCGTTGTCAAGTCTGAGGCAGAGTTCGATAAGTTCGATCAGACTTTTGCCGAGGTATTTAAGGATGTTCCGTATGAGGGGCCTGTCCCGGATGAGGTCATGCAGTGGCTGCTGCATCCGAAGGAGGATCTGCACTCTGATCTGCAGGAACTGATGATGCGGACAGGAGGCCATGACGGCACCTTCGAGGAGCTGCTCCGTAAGATGGAGGAAACGCTGAAGAAGCAGGACGGCGAGCATAACGGAGGAACCAAATGGGTCGGCACGCAGGGTACGACCGGCTACGGCAACAGCGGCTGGTACCCGAACGGCATCCGCATCGGCGGAGAAAGCCAGCACAGGACTGCAATGAGTGTGGCGACAGAGAGAAAGTACCGTGACTTCCGTACAGACCGTGTGCTGGATACAAGGCAGTATCAGATTGCATTCCGAAAGCTTCGTAATTTCAGCACCCAGGATCCGACGGCGGAGAAGGAACTGGATATCGACGGCACGATCTCAGATACCTGCAACAATGCAGGTAAGCTGAAGCTCCGCTACAAGAATCCGCGCAAGAATGCTGTCAAACTCCTGATGCTGATCGACAGCGGCGGTTCCATGGACTGGTACGCGAGCCTTTGCAACATGCTCTTTACGGCAGCGACCAAGTCCAACTACTTTAAGGAACTCCATACTTATTACTTCCATAACTGCATCTATACGAACCTCTATGAGGAGCCTACATTGTCAGGTAGACATTCCGTACCGACGGAGTGGGTGCTCAATAATTACGGAAGTGACTATAAGGTGATCATTGTCGGAGACGCGGCGATGAATCCGCATGAGCTGACAGAGCGCAGGTATGACTGGCGTACCAGGACTTATGACCAGAACACGGGTCTTGACTGGCTTTACGAGTTCCTGCATAAGTACCCGTATATGATCTGGCTCAACCCGGAACCGCTTCCGGACTACCAGTCCTTCTGGACCAGGACACATACGCAGCTGGCACAGATGTTCAATATGTATGATCTTTCGGTCGACGGATTGGATAAGGGCATCAAGGCACTGATGTCACGCAAATAAGAAAGTCTGCTAGTCGCAGACCTAGTTTAAAAAAAGCATATGAACGCACATTCGCATTACGGCCTGCGGCCTTCATGCTCATGTCACTAAAAAATCGCCAATGGCAGACCATTCGGAATTTGTACCAAATTCCTCATGATCTGCCGGTCTGCTAGTCGCAGACCTATATTCAGAAAAAGAGAACGAGGATGCAAGCACCCTCGTTCTTTTTTCTGCATATAACTGGCGATTAGTTACTTACTTGTACAGGTTGTAAAATGCCTTCTTGCCGCGGTACTGTGCGACGTCACCGAGCTGATCCTCGATGCGCATCAGCTGGTTGTACTTCGCGATACGGTCGGTTCTGCTTGCGGAACCGGTCTTGATCTGGCCTGCGTTAACGCCTACGACGATGTCAGCGATCGTGGTGTCCTCGGTCTCACCGGAACGGTGGGATACGACACAGGTGTAACCGTGGCTGCGTGCAAGTTCCATAGCGTCGAAGGTCTCGGTCAGGGTACCGATCTGGTTGACCTTGATCAGGATGGAGTTCGCAACACCGAGTTCGATGCCCTTTGCAAGGTACTTCGGGTTGGTAACGAAAAGGTCGTCACCTACGAGCTGGATCTTGCTGCCCAGACGATCGGTCAGCTTCTTCCGGCCATCCCAGTCGTTCTGATCCAGGCCATCCTCGATGCTGATGATCGGGTACTTCTCGCACCAGTCTGCGTACATATCGATCATCTCATCGGTCGTCTTGGTGCCCATACCGCTTCTGGAGAGCTCATAAACACCCTTTTCCGCATTATAGAACTCGCTGGCTGCGCAGTCCATTGCAAGGCAGATGTCCTCGCCCGGCTTGTAGCCTGCCTTCTCGATTGCTTCGACGAGGAGCTTCAGCGGCTCTTCGTTGCCGTCTCTGCAGCTCGGAGCGAAACCACCCTCATCACCGACGTTGGTGTTGTAGCCCTTTGCCTTCAGAACCTTCTGAAGGTTGTGGAAGGTCTCAGCGCCCATGCGGACAGCCTCTGCCTCATTAGCAGCGCCGACCGGCATGATCATGAACTCCTGAAGGTCAACCGTGGAGTCAGCATGCTTGCCGCCGTTGACAACGTTCATCATCGGAACCGGAAGAACCTTTGCGTTGATACCGCCGAAATATTTGTAAAGCGGCATGCCATAGTAATCAGCTGCTGCACGTGCGCATGCCATGGAGACACCCAGAATCGCGTTAGCACCGAGCTTGCTCTTGGTCTCAGTGCCGTCCAGATCGATCATGGTCTGGTCGACAAGCGCCTGATCGGTGCAGTCAAGACCGATGACAGCGGGAGCGATAATATCGTTAACATTCTTCACAGCGGTGAGGGTACCCTTGCCGAGATAACGGGACTTGTCGCCGTCTCTGAGCTCAAGAGCTTCTCTTTCACCGGTGGATGCGCCTGACGGAACCATAGCTCTTCCAAATGCGCCGCATTCAGTAGTAACTTCTACTTCGACAGTTGGATTTCCGCGGGAGTCCAGGACTTCACGACCATAGACTTTCACAATACGAGACATGGAATTGATCCTCCTTATAAAACAATATTTGACAAAAATGCCAACCGCCTTATATTATCCCGCATTATTTCAAAAAAGGCAAGTAATGAACTCCAAGATATGTTAAAATACAAAACACAAACATACAAAAAAACATGAGGTACCGGACATGTCCATAGAAAGAGTAAGAAACTATTTTGACCGCTTCGGCATGAAGGACAGGATCATCGAGTTCGCTACGTCCAGCGCAACCGTTGAACTTGCGGCACAGGCTGCCGGCGTGGAGCCCGGAAGGATCGCGAAGTCCCTTTCCTTTAAGGTCGACGAGCAGCCGATCCTGATCATCGTGGCAGGTGACGAAAAGATCGATAACTCCAAGTATAAGCACACTTTCCATGCCAAGGCCAAGATGCTGACTTTTGATGAGGCGGAAGAACTGATCGGCCATGCAGTCGGCGGTGTCTGCCCCTTCGGTATCAATGAGGGCGTAAAGGTCTATCTGGATGAGTCGCTGAAGCGCTTTCCGACAGTGTATCCCGCAGCGGGCAGCAGCAACTCCGCGATCGAACTGACGCCGGAAGAGATGGAGAAATATGCCGAGAACTGCCAGGGCTGGGTCGATGTCTGTAAGATGATGTAAGAAAGGATAAATGATGGAACGTTGTGATAATGATATGCCTTTCCTTCTCAAGTATGAGAATGTGGCATGGTATGAAAACGGTAAGGTAAGGATCCTGGACCGCAGATGCTACCCTACGGAAGTGAAGTTCGTGGAGTGCACGGACTACCATGAGGTCATCCAGGCGATTCGTGATATGGTCACACAGAGCGCGGGACCATATACTGCAGTCGGCATGGGCATGGCACTCGCCGCTTATCAGGCAAAGGATATGCCGGAAGCGGAGCAGAAAGCCTTCCTTACAAAAGCATGCGAAGATCTCGCGACGTCGCGTCCGACGGCAGGCCATCGTTACCGCAAGGTGACGGAGCACTGTCTGAACGCGGCGTTTAAGGCAATGGCGGAAGGCAAGGATCCGGCTGAAGCATGCTTTGACCGTACCGTAGAGTCTCTGAACCGCCGTTACTCCACCATGCAGAAGGTCGGCGACTATCTGTGTGAGATCATCCCTGCGGGCGGAACGATCCTGACGCAGTGCTACGCGGAGACGGTCATCGGCACAGTCATGCGCGCGGCAAGAAAGACCGGCAAGGACTTCAAAGTCTACTGCGCGGAGACGAGACCCTTCTTCCAGGGCGCCCGCCTTACCTCCAGCTGCTTCGCGTCGATGGGATTTGATACGACCGTTGTTTCCGACAACATGATCGCGTGGACAATGCAGAACCGCGGCATTGACCTTTTTACTTCCGCCTGCGATACGATGGCGCTGGACGGCTATGTTGCCAATAAAGTCGGCACCTTCCAGATCGCGATCCTGGCGAAGTACTTCGGGCTGCCGTTCTATGTGACCGGCCTTCCGGATAAGGGTAAGGAAACGAAGGACGACATTGTCATCGAGATGAGAGACCCGAACCAGGTACTTTCCGCGCGCGGCATCCGCAACTCCCTTCCGGAGGTGAAGGCCTGCTATCCGGCGTTTGACATCACGCCGCCGCACCTGATCACAGGCCTTGTGACGGATAAGGGCGTCTATGTGCCGGAACTGATCCGGAACTACTATGATACGGAGTACCAGGAGTACTACTAAGCAAATTTTTTCAAAATTATGTAAACTTAGTTTGTGATTCTGACGGCTTGAAAATCCAATCAGGCCGTCATTTTTTTATTCCGCAGTAACTTATACAAGATATTTATATTGAAAAAATCATATTGACAGGTTACTTTTCGGATGTTATACTGCAGTCACTTCGAAAATCTACTTGATCTGATTTCTGATCCTATCTTCGATCATTCGATTATCAAATCTCAGGCAGGTAAGAAGCAAGATGAAAAAGAAACATGGAAAGGCAATGCTGCGCCTGTTTTTTGTGACCGTCATGGTCCTTGCGGCGCAGGGGTTTATGGAATCGATGGAGGTAAGGGCAAATGAGAGGACAATAGACGTAAGCATTTACGGCAGGGATGATGCCTATGAAAAACAGGTAGACGGAAAGCAGCTGTTTGGAAACGGGGTCTTTCCGGGAAGCGCGGAGACATCCGTGCTGCGGATTCATAACGAGACGGATGCAGATCTGTATTATAGGTGGGAATGCAGGTCCGAAGGCGCAAGCCGGGACCTCTTCAAAGCGCTTTGCCTGCGCTTAAGAAGCAGTAGGGGGGCGATACTTTATGACGGACCGTTAGAAGATCTTCAGCATATCGGCGGACCTTTAAAAAGCGGCAATACGGTGCGGTTTTTGCCGGAGCTTTATCTTCCGGCAGAGACGGACAACATGGTTACCGGGTCACAGGCGGATTTTGAGATCATCATAAGCTTTGCGGCGGGATTGTTTTCGGAAAATCAAAAATCCGGCAAAGCTGACGGATTGCAGGAAGAGACGGATGCAGTCAGGGAATCACAGGCTGCGCTGAAAAAGTCTGCCGAACGTACCAGGCGGTCCGGTTCCGGGTCGGGATCCGGTGGCAGCGTATCGCCGCCGGGAACCTATGCGGTGTATGACCCTTCCGGCAGTACTTCGGGGAGCCGGCTTTTGCATGAGCGAAAGGATGAAAGCGGAAACCCGCTGGTAATTAGCAGTTACGACCGGGAAGGCATCACAGCGCCGAGGAGCGGCTTTGCTTTTGGGGGCGCAGTGATCGGCGGCGGTGAACGAAGAACATATGCCGCTCCTGATCCGCTTTTGTTAAAAGGCATTGATGACGGCATCTGGGTGCTGACGGATCCGGAAAAGCAGCAGTGGAAGTACTGTTTTGAAGACGGAACTTACTTAAAAGGTGGCTTTGCACTCGTGCGGAACCGCAACAGCACTGACGGCGCTTCGTTCCGATGGTTTTATTTCAATGAAGACGGCATTATGATGGTGGGCTGGATCCGGACAGATCCTGCGACCTGGTACTATGCGAGAAATGTGTCGGACGGAGACCTTGGAGCGCTTGAGACGGGGTGGATCATCAGCTCCGAGGATGGCGCGCTGTACTACACGAATGAACAGACGGCAGTTATGATGAGCGGCTGGATCGGCTTTAAGAACAGTACGGACGGATGGGATTACAGCTACTTTGCAAGGCTGGAAGATACCTACCGGCAGAACTGGTTTTTTAACACATTGTTCGGCAGATGGATCTATGACAGGCTGGGGCACAGATGTTACGGATCCATGTATGTCGATGAGATAACGCCGGATCTGAGCAGAGTGGACATAAGAGGAAGAAAGATCAGCTGACAATGAAGAATAATGTGAAACGTCCGGAGCACCCGGGACAAAACAGGGAGACAAGCGTTCTATACAGTCTCGCGGGGATGATGAAGGATGCCGTGACGACGATCGTTGTGGCGGCTTCCGTCCTGGTCATTGCCGGCTGTCTGTACATGAACATCAAAGAACGGATGATCGGAGATATGGCATTCGCGTTCGGCTATAAGCCCGTCTTTATCGAGAGCGGCTCGATGGAGCCTATGATTCGGACGGGTGCGGTCATACTGCTGAAGAAAGCGGATTATTCGGATGTGAAAGCGGGAGACATCATCACTTTTGATACGGATCGCGGCCTGGTGACCCACCGTTTCATGGGCATCGATGAGACCGCCCTCAGGGAGGGCGAAGAGGCGTGTCTAGTCACAAAGGGAGATGCCAACGCGATCACGGATCCGGAGCGTCTCGATCCGAAAAGGATCAGAGGGAAGGTAGCGGCGATCTTCAACCCATGGTGGAGATGAGCGGATACCGGAGAAGCATTTACTTTAGGAAAAGCCTCCGGATATAAGGATGGGGGCGTGAATCAAAACAGTCATGGACTGTAATAAAGGAGGAAATGAAATATATGAAACTTAAAGGAAACAGAAAGCTTCTGACCGTCGGCCTGGCAGTATTCTGCCTGCTGGCAACAGCAGCAGTCTCCGCGGCGTACTGGACTGATAAGATCGAGATCGGAACGAGCGTGGACGCGATGAATATCGGTATTGAATACCATGATAACGCGATCCGCCTCAAGGATAACAAGACGACCTTTCAGCCCGGAGAAAGCAGGGAGTTCGGCTTTACCGTGGACAATACCGGCTCCATTTCCGTGGATATCAAGCCGGTGATCACGCTCAGCGTGAATAAGCCGATGACGAAGAACGGTTCTGTTTTCAAGATCGTGGACAGCGAAGGCAAAGAACTTGAGGGCTTCACCGCAGAGTATTTTGATGAAGGCGGCAATGTTGTCGACGGTGATAACAATGCTGCATTCACAAAGGTCAGATACATGCTTGATAACCAGATCACTCTGGCAGGCAGCGCACAGAAGGATGCCGATCAGGGTGAGGTCAATGAATCACAGGCATTTACCTATTATCTGAAGCTGGCGGAGACGACCGGAAACGAGTTTGTAAATGCGCATGCGACGATGGATGTCAGCACCTACGCAATCCAGCACAGATTCAGAGGAAGCGGGGAGGAAAGATGGTTGGAGTTCCCGGCAGCAGTACACTGAAAACCCTGAAAAAGTCCGTGCCGGCAGCACTCCTGCTCTTTGCGTGCGGGACAGTCGCCGCTTCCGCCTATTATACGGATGTCGTGAAGGCGGAAGATTCGATCCGGGTGGCGGGGCTGGACTTTTCGATCGACGGCTACGGGATCCTGGCAGATCTTTCGGAGGAGGGGCAGCATTTGCTGCCCTTTTCCGACGGCGAAAGCTTTGAAGTCTCATTTCAGAGCCGGTATAACGGCAGCGTAGACTGCATTGTCATCCCAAAGCTCAGCGTAACGGCAGAAAATGCCGGCGCGGGCGATATTATCGAGATCACCGACGGCAGCAGCCAACAAAGGATCACGGACGGCAGCGCCGATCTTTATTCGGATCCTTTCATCTGCAGTCCGGGAGAGAACGTGGAGCGGATCTACCGGATCACGATCGTAAAGCATGAAGGCGCAGAACCGCTGCTTTTTGATTATGATTTTACACTGGCCGCGGCACAGGCTTATGCCAATGCAGGCCTGATGGAAGAAAATGCCGGCAAGGAAGCAGCGTTTGAGAGGATCGCTGATGATTATCATGGCACACGCGACGCGGTCATCGGATTCACCGACCTGACCGGTGCGTCAGATACCTGTGACCTTGAAAGCGGCATGTTTTTGAAGGATCGTCCACTTAAGCGTGTGGTAAAAGTTATTCCTGAGATCACACCCGGCAAAGGAGCAGAGCATGCTGTCTCCTGGTACCTGGTACAGGAGGGAACTGAAAGCGGTCCGGTCACGCCTTGTGAAGATGACGGACTGACGCTTCTTTTACGCCCCGGGAACGGCGCAGCCGTGCGGTATGAGGCGGTCAATGAAGCCGGGATCGCGGCATCTGCTGTCTATGAACTTAAGCTCGAAGGAGAGGAGGTGCAGATCAGTGAAAAAGCCTATGAGCCGGACTATGGTTAAAAGGACGGCGGAAATCATCATTGCCGCGTTTTTATACAGTGCGGCACTTTCCGGCACCTTGCAGACCATGGCGGCAGTCAGCGGAAACGGCAGCGCGGCGGACCCCGTCACGGGTATTGCCGAGTCGGGAGATGAGATCCCGGCGGATGTTTATGTGATTAATCTCACGGAAACGGACGGGGCGAAGATCTATATGAACGGCAGGTATGAGCCGAAGGAGTATGCTGTGATATTTGACACTGCAGGCGGAAGCTTTCCGGATGGAACCAAAACGCAGGAGATCAGGGAGACCTATGACGATCAGGTGCGCCTGCCGGGAGAGCCTCTGCGCCCGGGCTGCGTGTTCACGGCCTGGTATCTGAAAGGCAACCGGAAACCGGCTGAGCCTGCGGAAGCAGACGGCACCCTTCTCAGTGAGGATACCAGATTTATGCTTGCGGCAGATGATGCAGAAGACATGGCGAAGGCTGAAGCAGACGCTGCGGGAAGGCCTGTTGCAAAAGCGCTGTGGCGGAAAAACACGCTTCCTGCAGACGGAGAAAACGCGGCGGATGAGCCTGTTCCTTCCCCGGCAGAGAACCTGTGGGATCCTGCGCACACAAACAATCATGTCATCGAGTGGATCCCGGAACTGCCGGGAAAGGCAGACTACAGGAAAAAGCACGGCGTGCTGCATTATCAGTATGGAAGCATCCTTCTTACGGCAGAAACAGAAGGCGCGGCGGCGTATCACTGGTATGTGAAAAAGGCGGCAGAAAACAGTTTTACAGCACTTACGGAGACAGGCCCGGAGCTTTTGCTTGAGGGCCTTACCCGTGAAGATGACGGTGCCTTTTATAAATGTGAGGTGTCGGTGGGAGAGGAAGATGCCAGGCTGTCTTATGAAACGCAGATCACGGTGTACAGGCTTCCTGAACCCGAAGGAATAAGGGTCAGTATCGACGGAGGAAAAACACATGCATACGGATGATGATGTGAGGCTTCCGCTTCTCTTCGCGCTTCTGATGGCGGTCTTTTGCTGTACCGCGGGGCGCGCCCGCGCGGAATACGTGGATGTAAGCGGCGACGCGGTTATCGTGTCAGAGGCGACAGCGGGAAACTATGTGGAAGACGAGGATGACGGAGAAGATGATATTGCCATGCTTTTCGATGATGCGTATGATGCTTCGGATACAAAAGAAAGTGACACTGCCACGCCGGGATCATATACGGAATCAGCCTTGCCTCTGGACGATACGGTGGCTGAAAGTGCCGACAGCATCGTCATAAGCCCTGCCGGTCCGGGATTGCTTTCGCTTTCGTTCCCCATGCTTGCGGCAGGCGCAGGGGAAGAAAAGCTCGGTGATAACCTGACCTTTACATCTCTTTCCACAGCCGCTTCACTCACCGGGCCGAACACCGTGGAGATCACGGTGGATGTCGTGGGTGAGAGCCTAAAATTTTATGGGTTTGAGATTGCGAGAGTATGTGAATTAGATGAGGTCGGGGCGCACTTTACGGAGCCGGATGTACGAATCGCGATTCCGGATGAAATGTCCGCAAACAAGACACCGGTCGTGGAAAGCACCGCACTCGGGACGATCAGCATCGACGAAACGGATATACGTCGTTCACGTTACCGTCCCAGACATCTGAAGATCACCTGGACTCTTAGCGGTGCGGAAGAGGTCGCGCAGTTTGCGGAAGAACTTGCGGGAGAAACGATCTACTTAAATCTGGGCGGTGAATACGTGCTTCTGGATTATGAATCCACCGACCTTTGCTTCAACTGCGGACCGATAGAAGTCCCGGGGCTTGCGGAAGCTGTGCGGATCGCCTCGTGTCCGCATACCGGCCGGACTTATACGCCGCTCGATGCGGAGGAACATCTTATCGTCTGCGGCGGCTGCGGATATGACTTCGGGAAAAAGGCTCATATCTTGCATGAAGGCAGCTGTGAGCTTTGCGGGTATTCGGAGACACTGACCGGCACGATCATTTATGAACTGAACGGAAGAACGATCGAAGACGAGTATGACGCGCCGGAAGGATCGGAGCTTTCGCTGCGGAAGATACCGGGATACTTTGTCCCTTCCGGTGTGACTGTGCCGGCCGGCGGCGGGGATATCACAGTCGCCTGCGACCCGATCAGCTATCAGATCATTACGGAATCAGAAGAATACGTGCTCTTATATGATGAAAGCCTCTTTCTGGAGGGAACTCCAAAAAAAGGCTATCGATTTACAGGCTATGCAGTTGAAGACGTACTGTGACGATAGAAGTGTGATAGCGGGGTGCTGCATGAAGGCTGCATCCCGCCTGCCCCTCGGGACTGTTCTTTAATCCCCGCGCAGGATCTTGTGGATCTCTGTGATACGGTCGCGGAGCTTGATGGCTTCTTCGAAGTTGAGTTCCGCTGCGGCGACACGCATGCGTTTCGTGAGCGTCTGCTCGAGCGCTTTGAGCTCGCGCGGGCTCATGGACTCAGCATCCTTTTCTCCTGCGGACGGATCTTCGGCGGCCTTCGAGATGGACATCAGTTCACGGACGGCTTTCTTGATGGAAACCGGCGTGATGCCATGTTCCTTGTTATAGGCATCCTGGACCTCACGGCGGCGGTTGGTCTCATCGATCGCGCGCTGCATGGATTCGGTGATGGTATCGGCATACATGATAACGTGACCGTCTACGTTACGGGCGGCGCGGCCGACAGTCTGGATGAGGGAGGTTTCGCTTCGCAGGAAGCCTTCCTTATCCGCGTCGAGGATCGCGACAAGCGATACCTCCGGTATGTCGAGACCTTCTCGAAGAAGGTTGATGCCGACCAGAACGTCAAACGCGTTCAGACGCATGTCGCGAATGATCTCGCTTCGTTCGAGCGTATCTACGTCGGAGTGGAGATATCGGACACGGATGCCGATATCCTGCATATAGGCAGTCAGGTCTTCGGCCATCTTCTTGGTAAGCGTTGTGACGAGTACCTTGTTGCCCTTTTCGGTCTCCTTGTTGATCTCGGAGACGAGGTCATCGATCTGGCCTTCGACCGGATGGATGGTGATCGGCGGATCCAGAAGGCCGGTCGGACGGATGATCTGCTCCGCACGGTTCAGTTCGTGCTCTGCCTCATAAGGACCGGGCGTCGCAGATACAAAGAGCATCTGGTCGATGTGGGTCTCAAACTCTTCAAAGTTTAGCGGCCGGTTATCGAGCGCGGACGGCAGACGGAATCCGTAGTCGACGAGCATCATCTTGCGCGAGTGGTCACCCGCGTACATGCCGCGGATCTGCGGGAGCGTCATGTGGGACTCGTCGATGATGATCAGGAATTCGTCCGGGAAGTAATCGAGCAGCGTATAGGGCGGCGCGCCGGCAGGAGAGCCCGCAAGATGTCTCGTATAGTTTTCGATGCCGGAACAAAAGCCGGTCTCACGAAGCATCTCGACATCGAAGCTCGTACGTTCCCCGATACGCTGTGCCTCAATGAAACGGTCTTCGGAGGTGAAGAACTTCACGCGTTCGTCCATCTCTTCCAGGATCGCAGTGCATGCGCGTTCCATCTGGTCCTTCGGCACTACATAGTGCGACGCCGGGAAAACGATGCAGTGATTGAGCGTGGCCTTGACATGGCCGGTCACGGAATCAAAGGAAGAGATACGGTCGATCTCGTCTCCGAAAAACTCGATCCTATATGCCTCACCGCCTGAGTAGGACGGATAGATCTCCAGAACGTCGCCGTGGACACGGAAGGATCCTCGCTTAAAGTCCATCTCGTTCCGCATGTACTGCATGTCGATCAGTTTGCGCATGATATCGCGCATGTCATGGGTCTGGCCCGGCCGTAAGGACACGGTCATGTTCTTATAGTCGATCGGGGAGCCGAGTCCGTAAATGCAGGAGACGGAGGCAACGATAATGACGTCGTCCCTCTCCGAGAGGGCGGCGGTGGCGGAATGACGGAGCTTGTCGATCTCGTCATTGATGGCGGAGTCCTTTTCAATATATGTATCCGTCGAAGGTACGTAGGCCTCCGGCTGGTAATAATCATAATAGGAAACGAAATACTCGACGGCATTTTCCGGAAAATACTCCTTAAACTCGCCGTAGAGCTGTGCCGCGAGGGTTTTGTTATGGGCAATGATGAGAGTGGGCTTTTTCAGCTCCTTGATCACGTTTGCCATGGTAAAGGTCTTGCCGGAACCGGTCGCGCCAAGCAAGGTCTGGAACTGGTTGCCGTCGCGGAAACCCTGTACGAGTTCCCGGATCGCCTGCGGCTGGTCGCCGGTCGGTTCATATTCGGAATGCAGGATAAAATCTGCCATAGGATCCTCCATAATCGTCAGTGAAAATAGTATACCACATCAACGAATGTGTGCCTATGTTTTCGCGTAATGGATCGATGGCAGTCGTGTTTTTATGCAATTTGCTTATTTGTCTCCGATGTGCTATGATACAGCTGTTGGGCTTTCGGCAGCATTTGCAGGAAAAGTAGCTGTCGGACCGGTAATATCTCCGGCACAGCCGGAGTTGATATAAGCAGTTAGAATAGAGGTGCACTATGGGAAAAAGACCTGCTGTATTGGTAATTATGGATGGACTCGGCCTGCGCGATGAGCGTGAGAACAATGCCGTTGCCCTGGCAAACACGCCTAACCTGGACAGGCTGATGAAGGAGTGTCCTTTTGTAAAGGGATACGCGTCAGGACTTGCCGTCGGACTTCCGGACGGACAGATGGGCAACTCCGAGGTCGGTCACCTCAATATGGGTGCCGGCAGGATCATCTATCAGGAGCTTACACGCATCACGAAGAGCATCGAGGACGGCGATTTCTTTACGAATCCCGCATTGCTTGAGAGCGTGGAAAACTGCCGTAAGTATGATTCGGCCCTGCACATCATGGGACTTTTGTCGGATGGCGGCGTTCACAGCCACATCACCCATCTCTACGGACTGTTGGAACTTGCGAAGAGAGAAGGACTGAAGAAAGTCTATGTATACTGTTTCATGGACGGCCGCGATACGCCGCCCCAGAGCGGCATCGGATATATCAGAGCGCTTGAAGCCAAGATGGCAGAACTCGGTGTCGGCGAGATCGCGATGATCAGCGGCAGATATTACGCGATGGATCGTGACAAGAACTATGACCGCGTAAAGAAGGCTTATGACGCGATGACAGAAGGCGTCGGCGTTGAGAAGGCCTCCGCCGAGGAGATCATGCAGTCTTCCTATGATGAGGGCGTCACGGATGAGTTTATCCTTCCGTCTGTTGTCATGAAGGACGGCAAGCCGGTCGCGACGATCAAGGATCATGATTCCATGATCTTCTTCAACTTCCGTCCGGACAGAGCCCGCCAGATCTCCAGAGCGTTCTGCGACGAGGAGTTTGCGGGCTGGGACCGCGGACCGAGGCTGAAGGTTCAGTACACCTGCTTCACGGATTATGACGAGACGATCGCCAATAAGACCGTGGCTTTCAAGAAAGAAGAGATCACCAATACGCTGGGCGAGTACCTGTCTGCCTGCCACTTAAAGCAGCTTCGTCTGGCGGAGACCGAGAAGTACGCACATGTAACGTTCTTCTTTAACGGCGGCGTCGAGACTCCGGTCGAGGGCGAAGACCGTATCCTGGTCCCGTCACCGAAGGAAGTGCCGACCTATGATTTAAAGCCCGAAATGAGCGCACCGGAAGTAGGCGAGAAGCTCTGCGAGGCGATCCGCAGCGACAAGTATGACGTCATCATCTGTAACTTCGCTAACTCCGACATGGTCGGTCATACCGGTGTGCTGGAAGCAGCGATCAAGGCTGTCGAGACCGTCGATACCTGTGTCGGCAAAGCCTGTGAAGCTGTGAAGGATGTTGACGGCGTCATGTTCATCTGTGCTGACCACGGCAACTCCGACGTTATGGTCGATCCTGCAACGGGCGCGCCGCACACAGCGCATACCACCAACCCTGTTCCGTTTATCCTCTTCAACGCGGATCCGAAGTATAAACTCAGAGAAAACGGCGTCCTCGCAGATATCGCGCCGACGCTCCTTGAGCTTATCGGACTTCCGCAGCCGAAGGAGATGACAGGAAAGTCACTTTTAGTAGAATAATCAAATATGAAACGTCCGCTTTTTATCGCAGCTTTGATCGTTCTGTCCGGAACCTTATGCGGTTTAAAGGAGACGCCATTTATCATGAAAGCGGCAGCCGTGATTATAACGGCTGCTTTTTTTCTGTACCTGAAACTGAAACTGCGGAGGATGGCTGCAACCGTCGGCGCTGTCATGATGGCAGCTGCTTTTCTGCTGGGGTACGGGCGGGGAGCGTTTGTTTCACGGCAGTTTCATACGCCGGAGGCGGAAGCGTTTTTCAGCCGTTATGAGGCTACGAATCCGGGGCAGTTCAATTATGCCATGTATCTCAAGGGGCTTGGGGTCTGCAACGAAACGTCGTATAGAAAAATGCGGGGCGAAACGGAATCGCAGGAAAGGACCTGCGGCGTTCCGGATCCCGCAAGTGCACGCGGATATTTTACGAAGCTTCTGGAGCAGAACCTCTCGCAGCATGACGCTGACATGTACAAGGCGATCCTGCTCGGACAAAAGTCAGACCTTGATCCGGAGGTGCGAAAGCTATATCAGAGCGCCGGCATCTCACACCTGCTGGCGGTAAGCGGCCTGCATGTCGGGATGCTCGGTATGGGTCTTTACGGGATCCTGCGGAAGCGAAAGCTGAGCAGGATGGCGGCGGGAATCATAGCAGGCGGGCTGATGATCTTTTATGCGATGGTCACAGGGGCGTCGGGTTCGACGGTGCGCGCGGTGATCATGCTGGTAGTTTCCTTTGCGGCTGCGGCAGTATTCCGGACTTATGATATGCTGACCGGTCTTTCCCTGGCGTTGATCCTGATCCTTTTATGGCGGCCGTATCAGCTCATTCAAAGCGGATTTCAGCTTTCTTTTGGCGCGGTTGCGGCGATCGCAGTCTTCTGCAGGGCAGTCCTCGCGGGGACCGAACGCCTGCGGTTGAAGGCTGCCATGCCGGGGACGCTGAAGAAGCGGATCCCGAAGCCTTTCCGGCTCCCGCAGTGGGCGTCTGTCCTGATCGTGGGAGCGGGCATCCAGCTTTTTACCCTGCCGATGATTTTATGGCACTATTTTGTATTTCCGCCCTATGCGGTGTTTCTCAATCTGATCGTTATCCCGCTTATGAGCGCGGCGCTTGCGTCTGGGGTGGCAGTGGTTGGTCTGGGCACGGTCATGGAGGGCGCAGGTGCGGTCCTGCGGGGCGGGCTGCTTCACCTGCTTACTGCACTGCCGGTTCGAACGGAGGTGTCGGCGGGTTTCTGCGGATCTTTCTCCGGGCTGCGGCGGCAGCGCCGGGGCATTATATCCTGAAGCTTTATGAATTCCTCGCAAACCGGATCATGCAGCTTCCGTTTGCGTCTGTATGCGCCGGACGTCCGGCACTCGGACAGATCCTGGTTTATTACATGGTCCTGACGTGCATGACCGCGGTATTCTATTATGCCGGAAGATTCATCCCGTTGCTTCAGTGCGGCAATGGTGAGAGTGCGGCGGGCAGCAGAGCGGACTTCACGCGCGGGGCACGGATCTACGGGCCGCTTATATTGCTTGCCGCCGGATTGATCATGAACAGCATTTTTCTCCGGCAAATCCGGCCGGATGGCCTTGTAGTCACGGCAATCGATGTCGGTCAGGGGGATGGGTTCCTTGTGGAAACGCCGGGGTGCTGTTTTATGATCGACGGCGGTTCTTCGAGCAACGCGAGGCTTGGAGAAAATATTCTGGAACCGCTGCTCCTGGCAAAGGGCATCACGGAACTGGATTTTGCCGTCATCAGTCACGGGGACAGTGACCATACAAGCGGGATAGAGTATCTGTTGAGCGGAGCTTCCGCGATCCGGATCAAAAAGCTGGTCCTGCCGGCACCGGCCAGGGATAACGGGGCGTATGATGTGTTGCGGACGTTGATGATGAACGCCGGCGAAGCATCTGTAGTCTACCTGAGAGACGGCGCGATGGTCAGTTGCGGAGAGAACTTTGCTCTGCGCTGCATTTACGCGGGCAACACAGACGTTCCGGAAGAGATAAACCGGAACAGTTCGGCGCTGCTTTTAGAGGACGGCATTTTCCGCATGCTGTTTACGGGGGATATGGTGAAAGAAGACGAGCCGGGACTCATCGTTTCTTATAGGAAGCTGTATGCCGAAACACCGCTTACCGTATTGAAAGTTGCACACCACGGCAGTGCCACATCCACGGGCGAGGAACTGCTTGAAACGATACGTCCCCGCTATGCGGTAGTTTCCGCAGGGCGCAGGAACCGATACGGTCATCCTTCAGAGGAAGTGACGGAAAGACTGCAGGACCACGGTACTTCCCTGCTGGAGACCGCAAAGGCAGGCGCTGTTGAATTCAGAGTGGAGACAGACAAGTTAAAGATTCGCACTTGCTTGTAAATCCCCCGGAATTGGTTTAATATAAAAGCATAAAGGGGTGCTCAGGACATGATAAGCGGAATGATCTATCTGAGCAGCGCGCTGATGGCTTACAACATCGCGCGGTACATCGGATTTATCAGGCGAATGAAATGGGTCGGTAATGATACTGCGGTGCATGCAGCATTGTATACACCGCTTGTTTTGCTAATCCTCTTTTTTATCGGGTATATCACAGTCGGACTCTTCGGACGCCCGGATCCGGTTGTCGCCGGCATTCTCGCAGGCGGCGCTGTCTTCGTGCTTATCATCATGAGCCTGATGTACTACATAGTTGACCGGGTGCGGGAAAGCGAGAAGCAGCTTTCGAAGATGGAGGAGTACCGCCGCGCAAGTGAGGCAAAGACGACCTTCCTTTCCAACATGTCCCACGACATCCGTACTCCTATGAATGCGATCATCGGCTTTACGAAGCTTGCGAAACGTCCTGAGACGGATGAAGCCGGGATGCGGGTCTATCTTGATAAGATCGATGCTTCGAGCCAGCACATGCTGGGACTCATCAATGACATCCTGGAGATGAGCCGGATCGAGAGCGGCAAATATGTACTGACGCCGGGCCGCACAGACCTGAGGGCTGTCATGCAGGATATCCGGGATATCTTTACCGCACAGATGGAAGAAAAAAGCCTTTCCTTTACGGTCAGCTGTGTGGATGTGACAGATCCCGTTGTTCTCTGCGACCGGAACGCGCTGAACCGGGTACTTTTAAATCTCGTCAGCAATGCCTGCAAGTTTACGCCCGCAGGCGGTACGGTTGACGTGACGCTGATACAAAAAAGCGCTGTCAATGCTGCCGCAGTGAAAGGTCTGACCGGGGGTGACGGTGCCGATGAAGGCATGAAGACGGGAGCACCTGAAGACATCCACGATGCCGGAGGCAGTGAAAAAATCACAGGCACGGCGACGTACGGGCTTCGTGTAAAGGACAGCGGTATCGGTATGAGCAGGGAGTTCGCGGAGAGGGTGTTTGATGCCTTTGAACGTGAACGCACTTCGACGGTCAGCGGCATCCAGGGAACCGGTCTCGGCATGGCGATCACAAAGAGCATTGTTGACAGGATGCACGGAACGATCGAGGTTGAGACGGAACCCGGAAAAGGAACAGAGTTTATCGTCAGCCTGCATTTCAGTGTCCTTTCCGCGGAAACTGCCGGTGCGCCGCAAACGATCTCAGAAGCAGCGGAGGCGGATTGTCCGCAGGTGAACTTCCACGGAAAGCGTCTGCTTCTGGTGGAAGATAACGAGGTCAACCGTGAGATCGCTGCGGAGCTCCTTAAGGAAATGGGATTCCTGCTGGAGTATGCCCCGGATGGAGAAGTTGCGGTCGCATGTGTGACCGAGGCAGATGCGGGATACTTTGACGCCGTCCTCATGGACGTGCAGATGCCGGTCATGAACGGATATGACGCGTGCCGGGGGATCCGTGCCCTGCCGGATAAGGCAAAAGCTTCGGTTCCCGTGATCGCAATGACGGCAAACGCCTTTGCCGAAGACATCGAGAATGAAAAGAAAGCCGGAATGGACGCGCATATTTCGAAACCGCTCGATGTCTCAGAGATGGTAAAAATACTCTGCGAGGTTCTTGCCCGCGGAGAGGAATAAATATTGGAGGATAGTATAGACATGAGCACCATTGGTGACAATCTGAAACATGTGGAAGAAAATATCCGGAAAGCCTGCGAAAGAAGCGGACGGAACAGAGAAGACGTGACTCTGATCGCAGTAAGCAAGACCAAACCGATCCCGGACCTTGAGGAAGCACTTCGCTGCGGCACGGATGTATTCGGAGAAAACAAAGTACAGGAGATCCGCGACAAGTCTCCCGTCCTTCCGGAGAGCGTCCACTGGCATATGATCGGCCATCTGCAGGCCAATAAAGTCAAGTACCTGATCGGCGTCGTAGACCTGATCCACTCTGTAGATAACGATAAACTTGCGGAAGAGATCGAAAAACAGGCGGCAAAGCATAACACCGTCATGGATGTCCTCTGCGAAGTGAACATGGCAGGAGAGGAGACCAAGTTCGGTCTCACACCGGAGGAAACGCCGGAATTCGTGCGCCGGATCTCCGCACATCCGCATATCCGTATCCGCGGTCTTATGACGATCGCGCCATATACGGATGATCCGGAGAGCAATCGTGTTTACTTCCGCGGCCTGCGCGAACTGAAGGATAAGATCAACGCCGAGCACATTCCGGGCGTTGAGATGGATATGCTCTCGATGGGTATGACCGGAGACTATGAGGTCGCGGTCGAGGAAGGCGCTACCTTCGTACGTGTCGGCACCGGCATTTTCGGAGAGCGGAACTACAACATCTGACACGAATACAGTTATGAAGAGTCCGAAGAACCTCATCCTCATCTGCGGCGACGAGGAGTATTTAAAAGAACAGAAAAAAAAGGAACTGCTGGATGCGCTTGTCACACCCGGCAGTTTAAATTATAATGCGTTTGCGGATGAGGCAATTGATGCGAATGAGATCGGAAGAATGTCATCTACACTTCCTTTTTTCGAGGATCATCGGACGATTCTGATATCAGACTCCGGGTGGACACATGGAGCAGTGGAGGATCCGGTCCTTGAGGTTTTTGCGGATGTGCCGGATACGACCTATATCATCCTTTTTGAAAACGAAGCGGATAATGGCAATAAGCTCGTGAAGCTCTTTAAGGAAAAGGGGGAGATCTTCCGTTTTACTTCCGCTGACAGCAAACGCGGCAAGGACGCCTCTGCGGCCAAGACGGATATCCGCAACTGGGCCAGAGATTACCTGAAAAAGGAAGGGCGGAATATCGACGGCAGCGTCCTCAATGATCTTTGTGAGCTGACCGGATACGATATGCAGAACTTAAGCACAGAACTTGAGAAGCTCGTCTGCTATACGTTTGACCGGCCGAAGGGATCGAAGATCTCACCGGCAGATATCGACAGCATTGTCTCCCGTACGCTTTCCGACCGGGTCTTTGAGATGATGGGTCACAAGCTCGCGGGGCGAAATGCGAAGGCGGTCGGTATGCTTGAGGAGCTGTTTGCGCTTAAGAATCCTCCGATGCGCATCCTTTATATCATTGTCCGGCAGTATAACCAGGCATATCAGCTGAAGGAACTTAAGCGGCAGGGCTTAAGCGATGCGCAGATCGCCGCGAAGATGCAGATCCAGGACTGGCTCGTGCGGCGATTAAATGACCAGACGCGCAACATTTCCCTGAGTGAGCTCAGGAACGGGCTGGAGCTTTGTGCCGAGATGGAGACCAAAGTTAAAAACGGCGACATGCCGGACCGACTCGCGGTAGAGATCGTGATGACGAGCTGAGAGTCACGGACAATCAAACGTTTCAAAAAATACAGCCGGAGAACTTTACAAACCCGGCTGTTTGTGTCTTAATGATACGGAAGATTTGAAACAGGTATGTTCTGATTAAGGAGCAGATTACATATATGACAGGAGTTTTAATTTCAGCATTATCTTTCGTCCTGATCATAGTGCTGGGCATTGTTCTGCGGGCAACGCATATGCTTCCGGAGGATGCCGGTGAGATCTGCAAGAAACTTATGATGAATTTTACGATGCCGTCCGCGATCATCGTGAACTTCATCAAAGCCGGCGAGATCACGGGGATCTTTGTCTGGATCCTGCTGCTCGGTCTGCTGGTGAATATCATCATGCTTGCGGTGGGAACCGTGATCACAAAAGGACGGCCGAATCCGGAGCGCGCTTTATATATGCTGGCGCTTCCGGCGATGAATATCGGTGCCTTCGGCGTACCGTTTGTCTCAGGTTTCCTTCCGCCTATTGGCACGGTTACCGTCAGTGTTTTCGATGCGGGCAACGCGATCATGTGTACCGGTGGCAGCTACGCGTTTACCGCGTCTTACTTAAGCGGCGGCAGCCATAAGTTTGATCCGGTCTTCTTTATTAAGAAGCTTGTGACGAGTGTGCCGGTCATGACCTATGTCATCATGTTCTGCCTGTCACTTGCGGGTGTGCATTTTCCGCAGGCTCTGGTGACGCTCCTGCAGCCAACTGCCAATGCCAACGCATTTCTCGCGATGCTGATGCTTGGACTTCTTTTCCATATCGAGTTCAAGCGGGACTACATGGCGGATATCGTAAAGATCCTTGTGATAAGGCATATGTTCTCGATACCGGCGGCGCTGCTGTGCTATTTCATGCTTCCGTTCGACCTGCCGATCCGGCAGGCGCTGGTCTTCGCGATCATGTGCCCTGTCAGCGCGGTGGCACCGATGTACATCGGACTCTGCGGCGGTGATGAGGGCAAGGCGAGCGCGGCGAACAGCATTTCCATTATCTTAAGCGTTCTGGAGATGATGCTGATCCTCGTGCTGATGAAGCTGTAAATGCTGCCTGAGATCGGGAGCTGGTTTGGATTTTGTACTTATTTATGTTTTCCGCATTCTCTGCTTGACATAATTTGAGAATGTTATTAGAATGACTATGTTTGCACAAAACTGTCCGTGTCCGGGATTAGTGGAAACATCTATTATTTGAAGAAGGAGGTGTAACACATTGGCAAACATTAAATCGGCTAAGAAGAGAGTTCTCGTTGCAAAGACTCGTACCGAGCGCAACAAGGCAATCAGATCCAGAGTTAAGACTTATGTGAAGAAGGTCAACGCTGCGATTGAGGCTGGTGACAAGGCTGTTGCAGCCGAGGCACTGAAGAACGCGATCTCCGAGATCGACAAGGCTCAGTCTAAGGGCGTATATCATGCAAATACTGCTTCCAGAAAGGTCGGCAGACTTTCCAAGGCAGTAGCTGCAATGCAGTGATCTTACATATTTGAATCATATTATAAAACGAGCCCTCGGGATTAACCCACCTGAGGGCTTTTCGTGTAGATGGTACCTGAGATGGCAGATAATTACTTCGACCAGAGCAAAATCAGAAATTTCAGCATCATTGCCCATATCGACCACGGCAAATCCACGCTTGCGGACCGCATCATCGAGATGACGGGTCTGCTCAGTTCGCGCGAAATGCAGGCACAGGTCCTCGATAACATGGACCTGGAGCGTGAGAGAGGCATCACGATCAAGGCGCAGACGGTGCGTACGATCTATAAGGCGGACGACGGCGAGGAGTATATCTTCAACCTGATCGATACCCCGGGCCACGTAGACTTTAACTATGAGGTCTCAAGATCGCTTGCAGCCTGCGACGGCGCTGTTCTGGTCGTGGACGCGGCCCAGGGCATTGAGGCGCAGACGCTCGCCAACGTCTATCTGGCACTTGATCACGACCTCGAGGTCTTTCCGGTCATCAACAAGATCGACCTGCCGAGCGCAGAGCCGGACCGTGTCGCGCATGAGATCGAAGACGTTATCGGCATCGAAGCCGAGGACGCGCCCCGTATCTCCGCAAAGACCGGCCAGAACGTACATGACGTTTTGGAGATGATCGTTCACAAGATTCCTGCTCCGACCGGCGACCCGGAGGCTCCTCTGCAGGCGCTGATCTTTGACTCGGTCTATGACTCTTACCGGGGCGTTGTGGTCTTTTGCCGCGTGAAGGAAGGCACTGTCCGCAAGGGCATGAAGATCCGTATGATGGCGACGGCTGCCGAGTACGAAGTCGTGGAATGCGGCGTCATGGGCGCCGGCGAGTTCTTCCCGACGGATGAGCTTCGCGCCGGCGAGGTAGGATATATCACTGCCAGCATTAAAAACATTCAGACGACCCGTGTCGGCGATACCATTACGGGCGCCCTGAATCCGGCGGCGGAACCGCTCCCCGGCTATAAGCAGGTCACCCCGATGGTCTACTGCGGCCTGTATCCCGCGGATAACGCCAAATACCCGGATCTTCGGGATGCGCTTGAAAAGCTGAAGCTCAACGACGCGTCGCTGTTTTATGAGCCGGAGACCTCCGTGGCGCTCGGATTCGGATTCCGCTGCGGCTTCCTGGGACTCCTGCACCTTGATATTATAGAAGAAAGACTCGAGAGAGAATATAATCTCGACCTCGTCACGACCGCACCTTCCGTTATCTATAAGATCCACAAGACCGACGGAACGGTCTTTGACCTGACGAACCCGACGAACCTTCCCGATCCTTCACAGATCGAGTACATCGAGGAACCGATCGTCAGCGCGGAGATCATGGTGACGACAGAGTATGTCGGTTCCATCATGAAGCTCTGCCAGGAGCGAAGAGGCGTCTATCTCGGTATGGAATACATGGAAGAGACCCGCGCGCTCTTGAAGTATGAGCTTCCGCTCAATGAGATCATCTATGATTTCTTCGACGCGCTCAAGTCCCGCAGCCGCGGTTACGCTTCTTTTGATTATGATTTAAAGGGCTATGCAAAGTCCAACCTTGTAAAGCTCGACATCCTTGTGAACCGTGAAGCCGTGGACGCGCTTTCGTTTATCGTATTCGCGGATTCCGCTTATGACCGCGGCAGAAGGATGTGCGAGAAGCTGAAGGATGAGATCCCGCGCCAGCTCTTCGAGATCCCGATCCAGGCGGCGATCGGAGGAAAGATCATCGCGAGAGAGACGATCAAGGCGCTCCGTAAGGATGTTCTTGCCAAGTGCTACGGCGGTGACGTATCCCGCAAGAAGAAGCTCCTTGAGAAGCAGAAGGAAGGCAAGAAGCGTATGCGCACATTCGGCAGCGTCGAGATCCCGCAGCAGGCGTTCATGAGTGTCCTGAAGCTGGATAACGAATGATGTATAAATATTCAGATATTATGAATTTTTATAAGCGTTTTGTATTGACAAAGTACTCAATGGGTGTATAATAGCGTGGTAAATAAGCAAAGCACCTATTTAAGGGAGGAATAAAGCTATGAAAAAGATTATGAGTGCTGCACTTGCAGCAATGATGGTTATGTCGCTTGCAGCATGCGGTTCATCTTCATCCGCACCGGCAACGACCGCGGCTCCGGCTACCGAGGCTGCTACGGAAGCAGCTACCGAGGCGGCAGAGACAGAAGCAGCCGAGACTGAGGCAGCAGAGACCGAAGCGGCAGAGACCGAGGCAGCAGCTGAGGAATTAAAGACTGTTACCCCAGGCAAGCTGACGATGGCTACGAGCCCGGACTTCGCTCCGTACGAGTTCTACTCGATCGGTGAGGACGGAACTCCGACCCTCGCAGGTTTCGATATCGCACTGGCTCAGTACATCGCCGACTACGCAGGCCTGGAGTTGGAAGTTATCCCGATGGACTTCGACGGAACGATCATGGAAGTCGGACAGAAGAACGTTGATATCGGTATGGCAGGTTATTCACCGTCACCGGAGCGTGCAGAGGTTATGGACTTCTCCGACATTTACTTCACCGGCGGACAGTCTCTTGTTTGCCTTGAGGCAAACAAGGACAAGTTCCCGAGCCTGGAAGCAGCGAATGATCCGCAGTTCAAGATCGGCGCTCAGGTCGGCTCCATCCAGGTAGGCCTCGCTGAGGAGAACACCCCGGATGCAGACATCATTCAGATGGCAAAGGTTACTGACCTTGTCGCAGAGCTGATTTCCGGCAAGATGGATGCTGCATATATCGAGACCGAAGTTGCAAACAGCTATGCAAAGAACTATCCGGAACTCTGTGTTGTACTTGAGGTTCCGTATGAGCTGGCGGGTTCCGTCGTCGGCGTAAGCAAGGGCAACGAGGCTCTTCTGAAGGTTGTTAACGAAGCAATCGCTGAGTGCATCGAGAGCGGCAAGATGGGTGAGTTTGTTATGGAAGCAAATGATCTGGCAAACGGCGAGATCATCGAAGGCCTGATCGAAGAGTAAAAACTGATTGGAAATGCAGGGATATGAAAGCTGTGGGGATCAGAAGGATAACACGCTTTCGCTCCCCGTTCTATCAATAAGTAACTATGGCATTCCTCTTCCGGAATAACCGGGAGAGGAATCCTTGCGTCTTAAAAGAGGAGGATTTTCGTGTTTTCGGCTGCTGGATTTCAAAAGACCTGGGAGTATATCGAACTGTTTAAGCAGGGACTGGTTTGTACGATCGCACTGTCGGCACTGACCGTTATCTTCGGATTTATTCTGGCGCTGTTCCTTGCGATCATGCGCCTTTCGGATATCCGTCCGTTCCGTTCATTTGGCATTGACTCTGAAGGACACGAGATCGAGGACGGTCCGATGGCTGCCTTAAGCCGTTTTAACCCGATCAGTTTCATTGCAACCGTCTATGTAGAGGTCTTCCGTGCCACGCCTATGCTGGTACAGTTGTTCATTATCTACTATGTTGTTTTCGGCAATATTTCCCTTCCCGGGTATAAGATTTTCGGATTTATCCGTTTTGAGAGATTTCTCCCCGGCGTTGTCGCGCTGGCGATGAACTCCGGCGCATACCTCTCGGAGATCATCCGTGCAGGTATCCAGTCGATCGACGGCGGCCAGACAGAAGCGGCGCGTTCCTTAGGTTTAAGCCAGATCCAGAACATGCGCTACATTGTGCTTCCGCAGGCAATCAAGAACATTCTTCCGCCGATCGCGAACGAATTTGTCACGATCATCAAGGAGTCCTCGATCTGTTACACCATCGGTGTACAGGAAATCATGTACGCTGTTACGGCGACAAAGGGTGCGACCTACCGTATCGCGGAGCCGCTGATCATAGCGACTGTCGTGTATTTCTGCCTGACGTTCCCGACGTCCAAGATCATTGCTTACTTTGAAAGGAGGATGAGCCGTGGAGACAAGAGATGATGTCCTGATCAGTGTTAATGATCTGAAGAAATACTATAACAAGGGCGCAATCAAGGCGCTCGACGGCGTGACGGTCGATATCAACAAAGGCGACGTCATGGTCGTGATCGGACCCTCCGGTTCCGGTAAGTCCACCTTCCTTCGGAGCCTCAACCTGATGGAGCATCCGACGGGCGGCACCATTATGTTCGACGGCGTCGACATTACCAGTAAGAAGATCAAAAATGCCGAGGGCCAGTGGGTTAAGCTTGATATCGACGAGCACCGTCAGAAGATGGGCATGGTCTTCCAGCATTTCAATCTCTTCCCGCATATGACGATCATGGATAACATCACCCTCGCGCCGATGAAGGTCAAGGGCGTGTCCAAGGAAGACGCGGAGAAGAAGGCAATCGAGCTTCTGAACCGTGTCGGTCTCGCGGACCGTGCCAACGCATATCCGATCCAGCTGTCCGGCGGACAGAAGCAGCGTGTCGCGATCGTGCGCGCGCTCGCCATGGAACCGCAGGTCATGCTCTTTGACGAACCGACCTCCGCGCTCGACCCTGAGATGGTCGGCGAGGTTCTCGACGTTATGAAGGAACTTGCGAAGGAAGGCATGACGATGGTCGTCGTTACCCACGAGATGGGCTTCGCGAGAGAAGTCGGCAACCGTGTGCTCTTCATGGCGGACGGTAAGCTGCTTGAAGAAGGTACTCCGGCGGAGATCTTCGGTGCGCCGAAGAACGCGAGACTGCAGGACTTCCTGCGGAAGGTTCTGTAAACTGTATATGGAAAGTAATGAATCCAGATGATTCGCCACACTGCGCCTGAATCGCACAGGGCGGATCATGCTGGATTCTTCTTTAATAGAGGAGATAATCCATGGAAAGATATAAGCCGATCGCGGTTGACGCGATCGAGGAAAAGAAGGAACTGATCGGGCATGTGGCAGATGAGATCTGGGCTCATCCGGAGCTTTCTCTGCAGGAGTTCAAGTCCTGTGAGCTGTACTGTGACGTGCTTAAGAAGGAAGGCTTCCGTGTGGAAAAGGGGACCTGCGGGATCGAAACGGCATTTACCGCGAGCTATGGTTCCGGCAGGCCGGTGATCGGCATTCTGGCGGAGTATGACGCGCTGTCGGGCCTTTCACAGAAGGCCTTTACGGCGACAAAGCAGCCCCGGGATGTGGGCGATACCGGGTCCGACTGCGGCCACGGCTGCGGCCATAACCTCCTCGGCGCCGGCGCTTTCGCGGCGGCGGTCGGCGTGAAGCGTTTTCTCGAGGAGTGGAAGGGAGAAGGCACAGTCATCCTTTTCGGCTGCCCTGGTGAAGAGGGCGGCGCCGCCAAAGCGTTCTTTGCGAGGGACGGCCTCTGGAAGACGATCGATGCGGCACTCACCTGGCATCCGGATCCTGCCAATGAAGTCGCTGTCGGAAGTTCCAATGCCTGCATTCAGGTGCAGTATACTTTCCACGGTGTAGCCTCGCATGCGAGCGCGGCACCGGAGTACGGAAGAAGCGCGCTGGACGCGGTGGAACTCATGAACATCGGCGTGCAGTTTTTGAGAGAACACATGAGCGACCGCGCGAGGGTGCACTATGCCATCACGGATGCCGGCGGAAGAAGCCCCAACGTCGTTCAGCCGCAGGCTACGGTCCTTTACATGGTGCGCTCCGATAAGGTTGCGGACGCAGTAAAGCTCCAGGAAAGAGTCGATAAGATCGCGGACGGAGCTGCGTTGATGACAGAGACAAGCTATGAGCGCAAGTTTATCGACGGACTGGCAGAACTCGTGCCGAACCATACGCTCGAAAAGCTTCTTCATAAGAACTTTGAGGCGCTCGGCGTGCCGCATTACACGGAAGATGAGACTGCATTTGCAGATGCGCTGATCAAAACCTATGCTTCCGGGGATCAGGCACCGGGGCTTGCGAGCGCAGTCAATGAAGACTACGCGAGGGACGCGCAGGAGATGCGCTCAGGAAGGAGCATGAACGACTTCCTTCTGCCGCTCTACGAAGGGGACTGCTTTGAACCCGGATCCACGGATGTGGGTGACGTCAGCTGGCTGACGCCGACGGCGCAAATCCATGTGGCTGCCTGGCCAAACGGCTGTCCGGGACACAGCTGGCAGTCTACGGCTTCTGCGGGCAGCAGCATCGGCCGCAAGGCGGCGGTCCACGCCGGGAAGGTACTCGCGGCTTCAGCGGTTGAGCTTTTCATGGACGGAGAAATGCTGGCGAACGCGAGAAAAGAGTATGAGATGAAGACCAGATCGGGATATGTCTGCCCGATCCCTTCGGACGCGGTGCCTGTGGTTGCGGATTAACCGGGTCTCCCGAGATAAACAAAAAGAGATACTTTATTGCATTTAATTGAAAGTGCCGGACCGGTATGGTCCGGTGCTTTTTGACTTATGCAGACTCTGGCACTATTGACTTTAAGTATATATGAGTATATACTCATATATAAAGAAGGGGTAACATATGGCTACAGAAGCACAGCTGAGAGCGCAAAACAAATATGATAAAGAGCATACACAGTCTATGATGCTTAAGCTGAATCGGACCACGGATGCCGATATCCTTGCCAAATTGAACGATGTTGAGAATAAACAGGGATATGTAAAAAAGTTGATCAGGCAGGATATTCGTGGGGATGGAACGGTACTTTCATCAGAGGCTTTAAAGTATTTGGTGCAGCCGGTTGCCAAAAAGTACGGGTTAAAAACTGTATACTTATTTGGTTCTTATGCGAGGGGAGAAGCAACCGTTGAAAGTGATGTGGATCTCATGATCGATGGAAGCAAAATTGAAACCGCGGAAAGATATTTTCTAATCTATAAGGAGCTTACGGAAGCTCTGGGCAAAAACGTGGATCTCGTGATGGAAGGTGCTGCCAGGAATGATCATTCGAGGGCCGGTGAACGGTTTTTGAAGCATTTCGAGGAGGATAAGGTACTGCTATATGAATGTGCTTGATGACAGAGATATAGATAATCTTGCTGCAATTCTGGATCATTGTGATCGGATCGAATCAACATATAAGCGAATCGGCAGGTCGTTTGATGTTTTTCAGAAAGATGCTGACTATCGTGATGCTATTCTCATGAATATTGTGCAGCTCGGTGAGGCAGCAAACAGATTATCCGATGAGTGCAGAGAGGTGTTTGCTGACTTGCCATGGAGTAGTATTATTGGAACAAGGAACATAATCGTCCATGGTTATGTAAAGATAGAGGATAAGATTATTTGGAACATTGTGGAATCGGATGTCCCTGTACTGAAGGACAGAATTGAAAAGGTAATTAGCATATGATGAATTCTTTCGATGCTTACAGCCACATGACAGACACGCTGACCATGGAGGAGTTCCTCGATGTCCACGCGAAGTTGATCGATTCGGTCGGGAACGACCCGGAAGCGCTGGAGCTTTTTGATGAACTGATTGAGAACGCCATCGCCTATACGGATATCCGCGCCCGCTGGACGATGATGTCCGCGGAAGAAAAGCGGGAGACAGATGAGACGCGCACCATGAAGCATGACGCGCTGATCGTGAAGTTCAACAAGCTTGCCCGTTACCTGGATATGACGGGCAGGGACATCGCCTGGAGAGACGCGCTCGGGTATACGGAGGTGGATCCAGGAAAGCGCAGGCGTATCGGGGACTTCGCGTGCTTTCTGACCTTTATCGCGGGGATCAACGCGAGATGATTTGAAAAGCGTCTTTCGCTTGCGCTTTCCCTTGAAATGGCGAGATATACTATTCACATTATAAATATGGTAGGCCGGCGTTTTAAACAGCCGGCTTACACTTTGCTTACAAACTCTTTAACTTAGTTGAATTGATAATGGGCTTGTGCTATAAGAAAAGGACAGTAATGGGGATATCATGCCCACCCGGCACTATCCCGGCCTTATGCAGAATGCGCTGATTGAGCACCTTAAGTCGGCCATCCGGAAAGGAAACGAATGAGACTTCATTCTATACGGAATCAAATATCGGCCGGCTCAATTATGAAGCTTGTAACCAGAACAGCGGCAGCGCTTCTTGCAGGGATCACGATGATCTCCGCGCCGGCGTATGCGGCGGGAGCAAACGTCATCATCGGCATCGCGAGAGCAAACGCGGATCTTCATGAGAAGACCAATAACTTTGATGAACCTCCGGCTTTAAACGGAGGCGAGATCCGCTTCCTGGAAAACAAGGGTTCAGACCAGCAGCAGCTTTCCGCGGTCATCCGTTCCAGCGACGGCAAAGTCATCGTCGTAGACGGCGGCCAGGAGGCTGACGAGGAACATCTCGTGAGCGCCATCATGGAAGCAGGCGGCGCGGTGGACGCATGGCTTGTCACCCATCCCCAGGCAGACCATGTCGGCGGGCTATATGCGGTGCTTCGTGACCACCGTGCGGATATCGATATCAGAGGTATCTACTATAACTTCTTTGAGTATGACTGGTACGCTGCAGTGGATCCCGGTGAGTCCGAGATGGTCAGGGCACTTTTAGACCAGCTTGCGACGGTCGCACCGGAGCGGCTGCATTCGCAGATGAGCGCGCATGACGAGGTCTGGCTCTCTGAGAACCTGGGCTTCCGTGTGCTGAATACCCCGGTCAAGACCGAGGGCGATTATGCGGTCAACAGCTCGGGCCTTATGTACGACATTACGATCGACGGCAAGCACCTCATCATCCTCGGCGATATGGGCCGGGACGTCGGTGACCGTCTGATGTATAACGGCGCGCTTTACGGCATTCAGGCAGATTATGTGCAGATGAGCCATCACGGACAGGATGGCGTCGGAGAGGCGTTTTACCGGGCACTGAACCCGGTGAGCTGCATCTGGCCCACCACTTCATGGATCTATAATGTCGAGAACATGAACACACGGTTTAAGACGGTGCTGACCAAGAACTGGATCGTGGGTATCGGCGTACAGAACAATTACGTCACGATCGGGGACGACGTGATCATCAGGTAAGAACTATGCTGAAAGTAAGTATCATGGTCGTAGGACCGGTGCAGACCAACTGTTATATCATAAGTGATGAGAAGGAAGCAGTCATCATTGATCCGGGCGAGAACGCAAAGGGGATCATGAAGAAGCTTGATGACCTCGGCGTCGGCCTGAAGGCAATCCTGCTCACCCACGGACATTTTGATCATATTACGGCAGTGCCGGAGCTGCTTCAGGCTTATCCCGGCACACCGCTTTATGCATATAAGGAAGAAAGGATCCTCCTGGAGAATGCCCACTACAACGAAAGCGACCAGATGGGTGCGGGCGGCATTGTCCTGAAGGAAGTAACGTATCTTGAAGACGGCGCGGAGCTTGAACTTCTCGGTGAGAAATGGAAGCTGATCGCAACGCCGGGACACACGATCGGAAGCTGCTGCTATTACATTGAATCGACAAAGGCTCTTTTCTCCGGCGACACGCTCTTTGCGGGTGACTGCGGAAGAACGGATCTTGCGACGGGCAACATGCAGCAGATCCTGCACAGTATCCGTGAGGTGCTCATGCAGCTCCCGGATGATGTAACGGTCCTGCCGGGTCATGAGGAAATGACCAGCATCGGCGTAGAACGGAAGCACAACATTGTCATGCGTATGAGGTAAGTCCGGCGACGGTGATCCGGTGACAGTTTTGCAGAGATGCAAGTCACAGCGGAGCCGGTCATGCAGGACGAAAGTGTATGAACAGTACCTCTTATCTGTTCATGCAGGGTTTTTGAAGGAGGAACGTACTATGGATAAAACCTACAGATCCCTGATCTTCTGGGGAATCGCGGCACTGGTATGTCTGTTCATGCTCGTGCAGCCGGGTTACGCGGCGACGATCTCGGACATTCCGGGCTATGTATTGGGACCGGGAGACCATTATGATGAAAAGGGCAATATCCTCGCCCTGAACGGCAAAGTCATTGTCCTTGCGGACGGGACGATCGTGGATGAAGATCTTGCGGCACAGGCAAAGAGCCGGACGGCAATGAACAGCGCGCAGGCCGAGGCTGACGGAGCGTCTTCATTGATCGACGCGGAGGCCTCTGCACTGGTGAAGGCCAGAGAGGAAGCCGAGGCGAAAGCGGCTGCGGAAGCGGAGGCTGCAGAAGCGGCAAGGCTTGCGGCAGAGCTCAAGGCAGCGGAAGCAAAAGCTGCCGGGAACGCAAAGGACATGGTCGTCAGTGAGGCGGCCGGCAAGACGGAGCAGAAAGCGTCAGCGACGGAAACAAAGGCAGTAGCTGCAGGCGCTAGCTATACTGTCGCCAAAGAAGGTGACCATACGGTTTATACTTTTGAAGGAAAGAAGTATGTTTGCGCGTCATCCTATGGCGTACACAAGCTTTCCGGTTTTAACCCTACGCCGAAGTACGGCGCCAAGACCTACAGCGGCAAGGATGCGAAGGCGCATCATACGGTTGCTGCTGCGTCGGATCTTCCGATCGGAACCGTGATTATCCTGAAGGGCTCGAGCGGACCGTATCCTACGGAATTTGACGGCGTCTATGTGGTCGAGGACCGCGGAGGCTATCATATCGAGCAGGAAGGCTGGATCGATATCTTTTTTGACACAGAGGCTGAAGCGGAACATGTGACGGCAAAGGGCTGGAACTACGCAGAAGTCTGGATCGCGGAAGAAGTAAAATAAGCGCGGTTGCAATGCGCCCGCGAAAACAGTATAATAAGTAAATCCTGGTGAAAAGCCGTGTGATCATCACACGGCTTCATCATGTATATGGGCGTTTGGCAAAGTGCGGAACTGCCCGGATCAAATCAGCCAATTGAAATAAATATAAGGTACCGGCACGGATGAAACAGGAACTCGAACTATATATTCATATCCCATTTTGCGTGAAGAAGTGCAACTACTGCGACTTTTTGTCATTTCCGCAGACAACGGAGATGTACGGAAGGTACGTGGAGCAGCTCGTGAAAGAGATTCGGGCAGCCGCGGCGGACTGTGCTGAGTACGAGGTCCGTTCTGTCTTTATCGGCGGCGGCACCCCATCGCTGCTTTCCGAGCAGTATGTGGCAGCCGTTATGGATGCGATACGGGCCTCCTATCATCTGGCAGAGGACGCGGAAGTGACGATCGAGTGCAATCCCGGTTCGACGCTCCGGCATAAGTTTGCTGCCTATAAGCGCGCCGGCGTGAACCGCTTAAGCATCGGGCTGCAGTCCGCGGATAACGCGGAGCTGAAGATGCTCGGCCGTGTGCACACCTTTGAAGAGTTTCTGAAGGCCTACCAGAGCGCCCGCATGGAAGGCTTTACCAACATTAACGTCGATCTTATCAACTGCATTCCTATGCAGAGCTTAAAGACCTGGAAAAAGACCCTGCGTACGGTGCTGATGCTGAAGCCCGAGCATGTTTCCGTCTACAACCTTATTATAGAGGAAGGTACGCCATTTTATGAAATGCAGGAGGAAGGGCTGCTGATGATGCCCTCCGAAGAAGAGCAGACGGAAATCGATACGTTTACAAAGGAATACCTCGCAAAGCAGGGCTACCATCGCTATGAGATCAGCAACTGGGCGAAGCCCGGCTTGGAATGCAGGCACAACTGCGGTTACTGGACCGGTGTGCCGTATCTCGGTTTCGGCCTCGGCGCAGCGTCCTTCTTCGGAAAGAAGCGCTGGAACAACACAAGCGACCTTGCCGAGTATCTTGATCTCGATTTTGTATCAGAGCTTTCGGCCGCAAGCCGCTGGAGTACGGCGAGAGCGAGAGCGCGGCTGGAAGCGCCGGTATCTGTCTGGGACAGACTCCGAAAGAGCGTGCATGAACTCAGCCGTGAAGAGCGGATCGAAGAGTTTATGTTTCTCGGGCTTCGCATGACGGAAGGTGTCACGACGACCGATTTCCTTACGGAGTTCGGACAGCATCTCGACTCTGTGTACGGAAAGATCCTTGACAAGAACATTATCAGCGGACTGATGGAGAGTGATAACGGTCATGTGCGGCTTACGGATCGCGGCATGGATGTGAGCAATATCGTATTGAGCGACTTCCTGTTTGACAGAGAGGAAGCAGAGCCAGCGGAGACCGAACCGGTTCCAGAAGCCGCGCCTGAGGGATAAATGTTCATGTCTGAACAGTTAACTTTTTTCAGAATTATTTAATAGATTGAAATGATGTAAACCACTTGACTTTTGTCGGGTGGTATTATATTATGTCTACGTTAGCAATCAAATGAGTTGAGTGCTAACAAAGCCCGGAAGCAGGGGATATGAGATTTGATCCCCGGAACGGAGTCCAAAGTGAATGATTTAGATGAGAGAAAAGTCGTCATACTGAAGGCGATCATAAAGAATTATCTCGAGACCGGAGAGCCGGTAGGCTCGCGTACGATCTCCAAGCTGAGCGGCCTGAACTTAAGCTCGGCAACGATCCGCAACGAGATGAGCGACCTTGTCGAGATGGGCTACATTGTCCAGCCGCATACTTCGGCAGGACGGGTACCTACGGATAAAGGGTACCGCTTCTATGTCGACAGCATCATCAAGGAGAGCGACCAACGGATGAGTGAGGCAACAAGCCTCATGGTCCAGAGAGTGGATAAGCTCGAGATGCTGCTGAAGCAGATGGTCAAGCTCCTTGCGGTCGATACCAACTACGCTGCGCTGATCAGCGGACCGAGTACTTCTACGACCAAGATGAAGTACCTGCAGCTGAGCATCCCGGCACCGGGGCAGATCCTGATGATCCTTGTCTTAGATGGCAATGTCATCAAGAACGAAGTCCTGCAGGCCGAGGAAGAGATGGACTATGATACGGCGATGCAGGTCACGGTGATGCTGAATAACCACTTAAGTGGTCTGAGCCTCCGGGAGATCACTCCCAAGATCATCACCGACATCATGGTGCAGGCAGGCGATCAGAAGGGCAATGTCAAGCTCGTTCTCGACTCGATCGTAGAGATGCTCGAGCACGGCGAGACCAACCGCGACATCTTCACATCCGGCGCAAAGAACATCTTCAAGTATCCGGAGCTTTCGGATGTGGATAAGGCTGCCGATCTGATCTCCGCATTCGAGGAGAAGGACCGGCTGAATGACCTGGTGAACGAGGTCACCTCGCTTACGGTGGCGGACGGTCAGGCAGGCAACAACATACAGGTCTATATCGGCGGTGAGGGCCCGATCAAGAACTTAAAGGACTGTTCACTGATCACGGCGCACTATGAGCTGGGAGACGGTATGAAAGGCGTTATCGGTGTTATCGGACCGAAACGTATGGATTATGAGAAGGTCATGCAGACGCTCCAGAATATGAAGGAGCAGCTGGACAATGCTTACGTCGGAAGCGACGGGCAGGACGGATCTTCTGACGATAAATAACTGAAGGACAGAGATCAACATGGCAGACGAGAAGGATTTGAAACAGGAGACTGAGGAGCAGCTGAACGAACAGGATACGGATACTGCGGCAGAGGAACTGAAGGAATCGACCGAAGAGGCCCAGGCGGACAGCGCAGAGGCAGAAGCTGCACAGGAAGAGGCAGCGGCCGGCGAGACCGCAAAGGAAGAGGCCGGAGAGCCAGAGGCCGGGGAGAAGGAAAAAGCACCGAAGCCTGACAAAAAGGATAAGCAGATTGAGGAACTGAACGACAAGTACCGCAGGCTGTTCGCGGAGTTTGACAACTACCGCAAGCGGACGGAGATCGAAAAGACCGGCATGTTCGGTGAGGGCGAGAAAGCGGTCCTGCTGAAGGTCCTGCCGCTCATCGATAACTTCGAAAGAGCACTGCAGAATGTACCTGAGGAAGAAAAGGATTCGGCGTTCGTGGACGGTATCGAGAAGATCTATCGCTCCTTCCTGGACCTGATGAAAGGACTGGGGGTCACTCCGATCGAGGCAGTAGGTCAGCCGTTTGACGCCAACCTTCATAACGCAGTTATGCATGTGGAGGATGAGGATTCAGACGAGAGCATCGTTGTAGAAGAGTTCCAGAAGGGCTACATGTTCCGTGACAAGGTACTCAGGTACTCAATGGTCAAGGTTGCTAACTAAGGACCAGAGCACGGGGCTTAACACAGAAACAAAGCAAAACAACTGCCGAAGGCTTTCAGCCGGAGACATTGCGATAAATAAGTACATTTTATCTTTTGACAGATTTCAGATTCAGTATAGGAGGACATCATTATGAGCAAGATTATCGGAATCGATTTAGGAACTACCAACAGCTGCGTAGCAGTTATGGAAGGCGGTAAGCCGACTGTTATCCCGAACGCGGAAGGTCAGAGAACCACCCCGTCTGTTGTCGCATTCACCAAGACCGGTGAGAGACTGGTCGGCGACCCGGCAAAGCGTCAGGCAATCACCAACCCGGACAGAACCATCTCCTCTATCAAGAGACATATGGGCACCGATTATAAGGTAACGATCGACGGCAAGTCCTACACTCCGCAGGAGATCTCCGCGATGATCCTTCAGAAGCTGAAGAGCGACGCTGAGAGCTACCTTGGCGAGAAGGTAACCGAAGCAGTCATCACGGTTCCGGCTTACTTCAATGACGCACAGCGTCAGGCTACCAAGGATGCAGGTAAGATCGCCGGCCTCGATGTAAAGCGTATCATCAACGAGCCGACGGCGGCAGCGCTTGCATACGGCCTGGAAGATGAGAAAGAACAGAAGGTCATGGTTTATGACCTTGGCGGCGGTACCTTCGATGTATCCATCATTGATATCGGTGACGGCGTCGTAGAGGTTATGGCTACCAACGGCGATACCCATCTCGGCGGCGATGATTATGATAATGTCGTCATGAACTGGCTTGTTTCCGAGTTCAGAGTTGCTGAGGGTGTAGATCTTAGCGGCGACAAGATGGCGATGCAGAGACTGAAGGAAGCAGCTGAGAAGGCGAAGAAGGAGCTTTCCGCAGCTACGACCACCAACATCAACCTGCCGTTCATCACCGCAACCAGCGAGGGCCCGAAGCACCTTGACATGACCCTCACCAGAGCAAAGTTCGACGAGCTGACCGCAGCGCTGACCGCTCGTACCGCACAGCCTGTCAGAAACGCTATGAACGATGCCGGCATTACCAATGCTGACCTCGGCAAGGTCCTTCTGGTCGGCGGATCTACCCGTATGATCTGCGCACAGGAGGAAGTCAGAAAGATCACCGGCATGGAGCCCTCCAAGACCCTGAACCCGGATGAGTGCGTCGCGATCGGTGCGGCAGTACAGGGCGGCAAGCTTGCAGGCGACGCTGGTGCAGGCGATGTCCTTCTCCTGGACGTCACCCCGCTTACCTTAAGCATTGAGACCCTCGGCGGCGTAGCTACTCCGCTGATCAAGAGAAATACCACGATCCCGACGACCGCACAGCAGGTATTCTCCACCGCAGCTGACAACCAGACCGCAGTAGATATCCACGTCGTACAGGGTGAGCGTGAGTTCGCCCGCGACAATAAGACCCTCGGACAGTTCCGTCTGGACGGCATTGCTCCGGCACCGCGCGGCATCCCGCAGATCGAAGTTAAGTTCGATATCGACGCAAACGGTATCGTTAATGTATCCGCAAAGGATCTCGGCACCGGCAAGGAGCAGCATATCACGATCACTTCCGGCTCCAACATGTCCAAGGACGACATCGACAAGGCTGTCCGCGAGGCACAGCAGTTCGAGGCTGAGGATAAGAAGAGAAAGGAAGGCGTTGACACCAGGAATGAGGCTGACTCCATTGTCTTCCAGACCGAGAAGGCACTGAAGGAAGTCGGCGACAAGGTCTCCGAGTCCGACAGAGCAGCTGTCCAGGCTGATATCGACGCGCTGAAGAACGCGCTGAGCACACTTCCGGCAGACGGCAGCCTGACCGATGACCAGATCGCGAACATCAAGTCTCTCAGAGAGAAGCTGATGAATTCCTCACAGGGCGTCTTCACCAAGATGTATGAGCAGGCACAGGCTTCCAATGCAGGCGCAGGCGCACAGGGCGCAGGCCAGAACATGGGCGGACAGTCCGCACCGCACGATGACAATGTTGTCGACGGCGACTTCCGTGAGGTTTGATCAGATCGGTCTGAAACAGGCAGATAGAAGAAGCAATACAAAATAAAACCACGGATGGCGGAGCATATGCTTCGCCATGCCGTGTGTATAGGAAAGCAGAGAATCAATGGCTGAGAAGAGAGATTATTACGAGGTCCTTGGCGTAGATAAGAACGCCGATGAGGCCACGATAAAAAAAGCATACAGGCAGCTGGCCAAGAAGTATCATCCGGACGCAAATCCGGGCGATAAGACTGCGGAAGAAAAGTTCAAGGAGGCAGGCGAAGCATATGCCGTGCTTTCAGATCCGGACAAACGTGCGGCATATGACCGTTACGGACATGCGGCATTTGACGCGAACTCCGCAGCCGGCCAGGCATCCGGCTTCGGTGGCTTCGACTTCGGAGGCATGGACTTCTCGGATCTGTTCGAGGGCCTGTTCGGAAGCGGATTTGGAGGCGGCTTCGGCGGCTTCGGCGGCAGAAGCTACAGCTATGGCGGCGCGACTGCGGCAAGGCGCGGCGCGGATGTCAGAACGATGGTCCGGATCAGCTTCTCCGAAGCAGTCTTCGGATGTGATAAGGAGATCGAGATCGCCTATAAGGACACCTGCAGCGAGTGCGGCGGCACCGGCGCGAAGAAAGGCACCAGCCCCGAGACCTGTACACGCTGCGGCGGCAGAGGTAAGATCACGGTGACACAGAACAATCCGTTCTTCGGTCAGATGCAGACGGTAACCACCTGTCCCGAGTGCGGCGGCACCGGCAAGGTGATCAAGGAGAAGTGCCCGAACTGCCGCGGTCTTGGCTATGTCCAGACCAAGAAGCGTATCAAGGTATCCATCCCGGCTGGTATTGACGACGGACAGGCAGTCCGCTTAAGCGGCGTCGGTGAACCCGGTTCCAACGGCGGCCCGAGAGGAGATCTGCTCGTCGGCGTCGAGATCACGGATGATCCGAAGTTCAAGCGTCAGGGCAGCACGATCTTCTCGACCGTAGCTGTACCGTTTGCCAAGATGGCACTCGGCGGCCCGATCCACATCAACACCGTCGACGGCAAGGTCGAGTACCAGGTCAAGCCCGGCACGCCGACCGATACCAAGGTCCGTCTGAAAGGAAAGGGCGTACCGATCCTCGGACGCGGCGGCGCCCGAGGTGACCACTACGTCACGCTGATGGTCAAGGTTCCGACCACACTTACGAAGGAGCAGAAGGATCTGCTGACCAAGTATTCAGTGGCATGCGGCGAGGATCCGGCGAAGGCGTAATTCCAATTCAATTTGACTTTGTTTAAGAAGTGACTTCAGTGCAAACCCAGTCCTGAAGTCACTTTTTTGTATAGATAATCACAATTGTTTCATGCCGGAGGAACTGAGATGTGATCTGGAGAGAAATCCCGCTGTGGTCGATGTGATGCGAGTAGCTCCGGCGACGTTCAAGCTGCGCAGGATGGCCGTACTGAATTTCCCTCGTCCAAGCGAAGCGCGTTTGGGAAATTCATAGGTCAGGCAAGCAGTTGAACAAGCCGGGCACGAAGCATCAGACCTGAGAACCACAGCGGGATTTCTCTCATGAAAGAGTTGAAATAAATTCACATCCTGTTCAATAAATTAAACATCTGAATTTTCTGTAAAAACACTGTACATTTACCGCAAATCATGTACAATGATTTTGGCTGAACCAAGCCGCACATTGACCCCGGAAAGGGGCAGTGATGAAAGGAGAATTAAATATGAGAAAGCAAGTATTGGCAGGCCTTTTAGTCCTGGGTATGGCAGTGACGGCTCTGAGCGGATGCGGAAAGAAAGCACAGACGACAGAGACCACCGCAGCAGCTTCCACGGAAGCGACGGCTGCAGCATCTGCCGCAGAAACACAGGCTGCATCTTCGGCATCTGAGACCGAAGCAGCGTCATCAGCAAAGACCGGACGGGCTGCCACCAATGAGATCACCGTAGGCATTGCGCAGGACCTTGATGAGAGTCTTGACCCCCATCTTGCCGTGGCGGCAGGAACGAGAGAGGTTATGTTTAATGTATTCGAAGGCCTTGTGAAGCCGGATCCGGAGGGCAATCTGATCCCTGCGGTCGCTTCCGATGTGGAGGTCTCAGAAGACGGACTGGAGTATACCTTTACTCTCCGAGAGGGCGTGAAGTTCCATGACGGAAGCCCTGTAGAAGCGGATGATGTCATCTGGTCCATCAAGAGAAATGCTGATGATTCCGAGGGCGAAGCGATGATTCCCGCGCTCACCTCGATTTCCGATATCACTTCCGAAGACAATAAGATTCATATCACACTCAGCCAGGCGAACAATGAGTTCCTTTCCTATATGACGCTGGCAGTTCTTCCCTCTGATTATGACGGGCAGGATACGGCACCGATCGGAACCGGTCCGTTCAAGTTTGTGTCCCGCAAAGCGCAGGACTCCATCGTCCTTGAGCGTTTTGAAGACTACTGGGGAGAGCCGGCGAAGCTTGACCGTGTGACTTATAAGATCATTGAGAACAGCGAAGGCCTGATCATGGGTCTGCAGAGCGGTGCGCTTGATATCGTCAGCCACCTCGGCAACACCCAGACCTCCCAGCTTTCCGATGCGGACTTCCACATCGAACAGGGCACCATGAACCTGGTACAGGCACTGTATCTGAACAATGCAGTTGCTCCCTTTGATGACGTTCGTGTACGTCAGGCGCTTTGCTATGCAGTTGATAAGCAGGGCGTGATCGACCTTGCATTTGATGGTTTAGGCGTACCGCTCGGATCCTCCATGTATCCGGCGTTCGGCAAATACTTTGACGCGAGCCTGACCGATTACTACACCTATGATCCCGCAAAGGCCAAGGAGCTTCTTACAGAGGCGGGATATCCGAACGGCTTTGACATGACGATCACCGTTCCGAAAAACTATCAGCCGCATCTTGACACGGCACAGGTCGTTGTGGAACAGCTGAAAGCGATCGGTGTCAACGCAACGATCCAGCCGATCGAATGGACGAGCTGGGTGAGCGATGTTTACATGGGCAGACAGTTCGAGAGCACAGTCGTCGGCGTTGACGCGAGTGAAATGACCGCAAGCGCAATGCTCAAGCGTTTTGAGTCTACCGATAGCAATAACTTCATCAACTATAATAACGCGGATTATGATGCTCTTTACGCAAAGGCACAGAGCACCTTTGATGATGCTGAACAGACTGAGGTCTTCAAAGCAATGGAGCGTAATCTGACCGAAAATGCTGCCAATGTTTATATCCAGGATATGGCAGACCTCATCGCGGTCCGTAACGGACTTGAGGGCGTGCAGTTCTATCCGCTCTATGTACTGGATGTGTCCGGACTCTATTGGGCAGACTAAATGCTGATGAAATGTCCTCTTCACGGGCGCCGACCGAAACGGAGTGAAGACGTTTCCCGTGGGAGGACATTTCTCAGCTTAATGTAACAACACAAGGAGGAAACTTCCTGTGAAATCCATGCTCCGGCGGGTACTGATGCTGCTCGCCACCATGATAATCGTATCATTTCTGACCTACGCGGCATTTGAACTGATCTCGGGCGACGCGGCAGAAGCTATGCTCGGGACGCAGTCAACGCCTGCCCGCGTGGAAGCACTGCGAAAGGAACTGGGCTTAGATGCCCCGTTCCTTGTTCGCTATGCGAGATGGCTCCTCGGTTTCTTCTCCGGGGATCTTGGCATTTCTTACAGTTATAAGCAGCCTGTCGCGGAGCTGATCGCTCCCAAGCTGGAAGTGACGCTTTGGATGTGTCTCATAAGCTTTATCATCATTTCTGTGGTCTCTCTGCCGCTCGGCGTGCTCAGCTATCAGAGCGTCGTCGGAAAGTTCGGCTGGATCCATACGACTCTTAATCAGCTGCTGATGGCAGTGCCGCCGTTCTTTACAGGCATCCTGATCTCCTGGGGCTGCGGCGTTATTCTGAAGTTTTTTACCCCCGGCGATTTCCCGGATATGCATGCCGACATGGCAGGCGCGGTCCGGTACCTTTTCTTTGCCGCCATCTGTATCGCAATCCCGCGTATCGCCATGATGGTGCGTATGATGCGCTCAACGGTCATCAACGAGATGGAAAAGGACTACGTCCAGACAGCGATCTCAAGAGGTAATGACCGCCGGGGCGTTCTTGTCGGTCACGTTCTCAAAAACTCCCTGGTTCCGGCAATCACGATGCTTGGCCAGACCATGGCAGAGATCGTTGCCGGCGGTATCGTCGTGGAGCAGGTCTTCGGCATTCCGGGCCTGGGACGTCTCCTGGTCGCGTCTATCGCGAACCGTGATTATCCGACCGTGCAGGCTGTTGTGGTCATTCTGGCGTTCTGGGTGGTTTTTGCCGGTATGGCGGCGGACCTGGTCAATCAGTGCGTTGACCCGCGTCTCAGACTGGGAGGCGAGTCATGAAAAAGAAAATGAACGGCTATCTGATCGCCGGCCTGATCATTACCTGTATCCTGGCAGGCCTCGCGATCCTCGGCAATTTCTATACGCCCTATGATCCGACCGCGATGAGCGGTGCGGCAAAGTTTCAGGGACCCTCCCCGGCACACATTTTCGGCACGGATAACTTCGGCAGAGATATCTTCAGCCGAGTCTTAAAGGGCAGCAGTACAACCGTGTTTATCGCCTCCTGCACGGTGCTGATCGGCGCTGTCGCAGGAACGGCGGTCGGCGCTGTGACCGGATACTTCGGCGGTGTCGTGGACGACATCCTGATGCGGATGAACGACGCGCTGACGGCATTTCCGAGTATCCTGCTGGCACTCGTGGTCATCAGTATCCTCGGACCGGGAAGCGAGATCAATGTTATCCTGGCGCTTGGTATTGTATTTATTCCCAGCTTTGCAAGATTGACGAGGACGGCATTCGCGTCCATACGTGACAGAAACTATATCGAAAGCGCCCGTCTGATGGGCGCGAGCAGTGCCCGGATCCTGCTGATCCATATGCTGCCCAATATCTGGAGCGTTCTGCTTCCCGCGATCACGATCGGCTTTAACAATGCGGTTCTTGCGGAAGCAAGCATGAGCTTTCTCGGAATCGGCGTAACCCCGCCGGATGCTTCCCTCGGATATATGCTTTCAGAGGCGCAGGGAATGTTCGCGCGCGCTCCCTGGTATGCGGTCAGCACCGGCCTGATGATCATTATGCTGGTTTTCGGCGTCGGCCTGATTGGAGAGGGGTTGCAGCGTCTGGGTAAGGACGCGGAGTACTAAAGCCCGGTTTCGTTATATTCGGAATTATAAAAATGCTTGAGATTAAAGACTTACATGTCAAATTTCATACAAGAAACCGTGAGGCAGTCGCCGGCGTGAACCTGACGATCCACGACGGCGAGATCCTGGGTCTTGTCGGAGAGTCTGGCTCCGGCAAAACGGTCACGGCTATGAGCGTGGCGGGACTTCTGCCGCGCAGGCAGTGCGATTATCGGGGAGAGGTACTTCTCGATGGTAAGGATCTGCTGCACGCGGACCGTGATTTCCTTCGGTCGGTGCAGGGCAAGAAGATCGGCGTTGTGTTCCAGCAGCCGATGAATGCCATGGATCCGCTTATCCGGGTTGGCGAACAGGTAGGTGAAGTCCTGCGCATCCATACCGACATGAGCCCTGAGGAACGACGCAAGGCTGCGATCGAAGCAATGGACGCGGTCGAACTGGATGATCCGGAGCTTGTCTATCAGAAGTATCCGCATGAGCTTTCGGGCGGTATGCTGCAGAGAGCGATGATCGCCGCAGCAATTGTGATCCGTCCGAGCCTGCTGCTTCTTGACGAACCCACGACGGCGCTGGACGTGACGATCCAGGCGCAGATCCTGGAACTTCTCAAAAAGCTGAACCGGGAGTCCGGCGTCAGCATGATGTTTATCTCCCATAACCTCAACGTCGTCCGTAAGCTCTGTACCCGTGTGGCGGTCATGCAGCGCGGGCTGCTGGTGGAAGAAGGAAGTACAGAGGATGTCTTTTATCATCCGAAGCACGAGTATACACAGCATCTGATCGATGCGATCCCGAGGAGAAGACACCTGTGAGCAATTTTATCGTACAGACAAATCAGTCGGCAGCAAGTACTGCTGCGGCAAAGGAAAATGCCCGTCAGGCGCAATTCGATGACCTCGTACTGGAAGTAAAGCATGTCAGCGGAGGCTACAGAGAGGGCGGCTTTTTCGGCCGGGGAGGCTCCTATAAGGAAGTTATCCACGACGTGGATTTTGTAGTTAAACACGGCGAGATCCTTGGACTGGTCGGAGAGTCCGGAACGGGTAAGTCAACATTGACCAAGATGATCCTCGGACTTCTGGAACCGGAAAAAGGCGAGATCATTCATCATACAAAGCGTCCGCAGATCATTTTCCAGGATCCGTACAGCTCCTTAAATCCTGCGTATACGGTGGAATGGGCGGTAGAAGAACCCCTGAGAGTGTTTGGAAAGTATGACGCAGAGGAAAGGAAACGCCGCGTTCATGAGATGCTCCGGCGCGTGGATGTGCCGGAGGAAGTGTGGCACGCAAAGCCGGATGAACTCTCCGGCGGGCAGCAGCAGAGGGTAAGTATTGCGGCTGCCCTGATACGGAGACCCCGGTTCCTGATCGCGGATGAGCCTGTATCGGCGCTGGACGTTACGATCCAGATGCAGATCCTGAAGCTTTTGAAGAACCTGCGTACGGAGCTTGACCTGAGCTATCTCTTCATTTCCCATGACCTGAATGTTGTTTATGAGCTTTGCGACCGCGTTCTGGTGATGAGAAAAGGCCGGATCGTTGAGCAGGGCACGGTGGATGAGGTTTATGACCACCCGAAGGAAGAGTACACGAAGCAGCTGCTGAAGGCGGCGGAATGAGCCGCGGCCGGCATTGGCGGCATTTCGTTTAACATGAAAGTATATTGACGCAAGAACAGGAGGATTGCATGAGCTATAACGGTGCAGACCTGATCTTCCCACATCTGGGGATCGTCATTCAAAATATGCATAATCATATCACGCTGCCGGGTGGGTTTACGATTGCGTATTACGGCATCATTATCGGTATCGGCATGCTGCTCGCCCTGTTTGTGATCGAACGCGACGCGATCCGGCACGGCTGTGATCCGGGGATCTACTATGACTATTTCCTGATTGCAATCACGACCGGTGTTATCGGCGCCAGGATCTACTATGTTCTCTTTCAGTGGGAGTATTACCGCGGCGATCTCATGAAGATCATCAATATCCGGCAGGGCGGACTCGCTATCTACGGCGGAATCCTGGCGGCTCTGATCGCGGCAGTGATCTTCTGCAAGGTCCGTAAATATCCGTTTTTAAAGCTTTCCGACAGCGCTGTGCTCGGCGTGCTGACCGGCCAGCTCCTCGGCCGCTGGGGGAACTTCTTCAACTGTGAGGCGTTCGGCGGATACACGGATTCGCTCTTTGCCATGCGTATCAAGGAATCCATCGTCAATCCTTCGATGATCTCCGACGCGGTCCGGGAGCACATCATTATCGACAACGGGATCCGTTACATCCAGGTGCATCCGACTTTTCTTTACGAGTCCTGCTGGAACCTTCTTACGCTGATCGTTCTCTATAACCTTGGCAGGAAGAAGGAGCTTGGCTCCGGTTTTGTCACCATCGGCTACTTCCTCAGCTACGGCATCGGCCGCTTCCTGATCGAGGGCCTTCGCACGGACCAGCTGAAGATCCCGGGTACTTCGATTGCGGTATCGCAGGCGCTGTCCGCGTGTATCGTGATATTGATGATCGGCGTCATCATTTACAGGAAAACGCGTCGGACTTCAGCAGCCGCAGACGAAAAGGAATAAAACCAAATACAAGAAAAAGAAAGCTGTGTTTTGCCATCTCGGTTTCGAATGGCAGAACACAGCTTCTGTTATGAAACATAACAGCGGGACAGTCAGTTTGCTGATCTGTTCCGCTGTTTAACTTCGTGAATCAAAATGATGTTCAATTATGCTTTATTCTGCATCTCGACCAGGCGTTCGCTGCCGTAGCGTTCACGCAGAAGCGGCTTTTCGATCTTGCCGGTTGCGTTGCGCGGGACATCTGCGAAGATGATCTTGCGCGGGCGCTTATAACGCGGCAGGTCAATGCAGAACTGGTTGATCTCGTCCTCGGTGCAGGTCATACCTTCCTTGACCTGGATGATGGCGGTCGCGATCTCGCCGAGACGCTTGTCCGGAAGACCGATGACTGCAACGTCGTGGACCTTCGGCATAGCGCTTAAGAAAGCCTCGATCTGAACAGGGTAGAGGTTCTCACCGCCGCTGATGATGACGTCCTTCTTACGGTCGACAAGGAAGATAAAGCCGTCCTCGTCCTGCTGCGCCATATCGCCGGTGTAGAGCCAGCCGTTCTTTAAGACTTCGGCGGTTGCCTCCGGATCCTTGTAGTACTCGACCATGACGCCGGGACCCTTGACACAGAGTTCGCCGACTTCACCCTGCGGGACCTTGACGCCGTTTTCATCGACGATGCTGACCTTCCAGCCGAAGCCCGGGATACCGATGGCGCCGACCTTGTGAATGTTCTCCATGCCGAGATGGACGCAGCCGGGGCCGGTCGACTCGGAGAGTCCGTAGTTCGTATCGTACTGATGGTTCGGGAAGTAGTCCAGCCAGTGGCGGATCAGGCTCGGAGGAACAGGCTGTGCGCCGATGTGCATCAGGCGCCACTGTGAAGTGCGGTAGTTCTCAAGCTTGATGTCGCCGTTATCAAGAGCGATCAGCAGGTCCTGCGCCCACGGAACGAGGAGCCAGACGATGGTGCAGCCTTCG
>JAFTBX010000081.1 GCA_017455005.1 Lachnospiraceae bacterium
CGCCTCCGATAAAGACCATCCGGAAGTCCGTGTTCTGGCTCTTTAAGCCCTCGAGGGCGTCCAGGACGATCCGGATGCCCTTGTACCACATCATGCGGCCGACAAAAAGGAAGACCGGAACGCCTGCGGGAAGGTCGTATCCTTCTGTGGCTGCCGCGATCTCACTTTCAGAGACGCGTCCCAGCGGCATATCCACGCCGTTTTGCATGACGATGTAGTCACCCTCATAACCGAGGGACTTTAAGTTCTCGCCGGCACCGTGGCTGACAGTCCAGACCTCGTCGCATGCGCTGATATTTTCAATCATGATGCGGACCGCGCCTTCCGTCAGAAGGTTGCTCTTCACGGCCTTCGCGATGTCGACATCGTACTTGGTGTGGTAGGTAAAGACCACCGGGACGTCGACGGAGGAACGGAGCTGGCGGGCGAGGACCATCGCCGCAGCAGGGCAGTGGCAGTGCATCAGGGCGACCTTTTCACCCTTCAGCTGGCGGGCAACATTGGGAGAAAAAGGGATCCCTGCCATATAGCCGATGAACCAGCGGGCGTCAAGGCTCGGGAAGCGGATGATTGGGAAACCGAAGCGGTCGTCGTGCTTATCCGGGAACTCCGGGGTCACTACTACGCTGTGGCCGAGCTTTTTTTCAATGATGGAAGCGTAATTGGATACGGTATTGGCAACGCCGTCGAGCTGCGGCGGGAAAGAATCATTCATCAGGCAGATCGTCTGTTTCATGTAAGGCTCTCTCTTTACTATTATTGTAGAAACAGATATCATTGTAATGGAAACGAACGGGCTTGTAAACTACGACCGGCCGGTTTTGGACCGTCCGGGCGCGGCGGCATCATACAAAAGCACGATAAGGATGTATCAAAAATGGCGGATGGAATGACAAAAGAGAGTAAGTACGACCTTTTATGTATCGGCACGGCGCTGGTGGACTCGATCATAAGAGGCTTTGATCCGGTGCCGGTCTCGGCAGCAGGCTTCAGGGCGGAGTCTGCTTCCTTAAATGTCGGCGGCGAGGCGGTCAATGTCTCGATGGCGGCGGCAAAGCTGGGCTTAAAGACCGGGATCTGCTGTCACCTCGGACTTGACGGCGCGGGCGATATGGTCCTTGACGCGCTGAAGCGCACGGGCGTGGATACCGCGGCGGTCTTGAGAGACGCGGCGCATCCGACTCCCGTGACAACGATGTTTGTCAATGCCGACGGCAGCCGTAAGTCGATCACAAACGACGCGCACCGCTATAACTTTCATCCGGAGCAAAGTCTCAAGGAGCTTCCGGAGGCCCGGGCTTACGCGATCGGGTCTCTCTTCAGGGCGCCTTTTAACGACCGGGACGTGGTCCGGGAAGTGATCACGGAGCTGAAAAAGCGGGAAAGCCTGATCCTTGCGGATACGAAGCTTCCGAACTTTCAGAAACTCTCCTTAGAGGATATCGCGGATATCCTGCCGCTCATCGACTGCATTTTCCCAAATGAAGACGAGGCGAAGTACTACAGCGGCAAGGACGATCCGGAGGAAGCGGCGGAGGTCTTTCTTTCCTACGGGATTCCCAATGTTGTGATCAAGCTGGGGGCGGACGGGTGCCTCTTTAAAAACAAAAAAGAAAGGATACGGCTTACGTCGTATCCCATCAAAGCTGTCGACGCGACAGGCGCCGGCGATAATTTTCTGGCAGGGTTTGCGGCGGAGCTCCTTGGGGGAGCGTCGTACGCGGAGGCCCTTTCCTTCGGCAATGCCTGCGGCGCCATCTGTACGACGGCGGCAGGTGCCTCGGCGGGGCTCAGATCAAAAGCGCAGGTCCTGGAACTTATAAACTGCAAGACCCGGGAATGCTGAAACATATCCTGAACTGCCGGCAGCTTATATAGTATGGTTAAGTTGTGACCGGTCCGGATCAGAAAAGGAGGACGAAGCCGGACGGATCAGTAGATCATCGAGAAGATGATCGAGGCGATGACCGTGAGGACGCCCGCGACCGCGATCGAGAGGCTGCTCATGGCGCCTTCGATCTCGCCGAGTTCCATCGCCTTGGCGGTGCCGACAGCGTGGCTCGAAGACCCGATGGCGACGCCCTTCGCGATGGGGTGGGTCACATGGAAGAGCTTTAAGACCGCCTCGGCCGCGATGTTTCCGAAGACGCCGGTGATGATGACGGCAACGACCGTGATCGAGACATACCCTCCGAGCTGTTCGGAAAGGCCCATGGCGATCGCGGTGGTGATGGACTTCGGAAGGAAGGTGACAAACTCCTCATGGGTCAGGCCGAAGAGGACGGAAAATCCCAGGATCAGCAGCGCGCTGATGATGACGCTTGAGGTGATGCCGGTAAGGAGCGCCACGCGGTGCTTTTTCAAAAGCTCAAACTGCTCATAGAGCGGGACGGCCAGACAGACTGTCGTCGGAGTGAGCAGATAGGTGATATACTTCGCGCCGGCATTGTAATCGGCGTACTCCGTACGGGTGACCTTCAGGAGGACGACGATGATGACCGCGGCGACCAGGATCGGGTTCATGATGGCGAGCCCGGTCTTTTTCTTTAAGTAAACGCCCAGCTGGTAAAAGCCGAAGGTCGCGAGCGCGCCGAAGTAGACGGACTGGGAGAAGAAATCATGCATGGTCTTCACCTCCCTTTGCGGAGCCTTTGTTCAGCATGAGCTGCGTGATCACGCCGGTCAGCCCCATGACGAGGAACGTCGATCCGAGGATCAGGACGAGGTACTGCACGACGGAACCCCTGATCAGGTCCCAGGCATCCATGAGTCCGACCGCCGGCGCCACGAACATGATCGGCATGATGTCGATCAGGAAGTGGGAGGTCTCCTTTACGGAGCTCAGCTTAAGCCGGCCGGAAACAAGCAGGCCGAACATGATGACGATGCCGTAAATGCTGGCCGGTACCGGAAGCGGGATAAGGTAGTTCAAGACCTCACCCAGGAAAGAGATAAACAGTATAATGATGATCTGACGTAAGTATTTCATAATGACGATATGATACGTCACTATAGCGGATTTTTCAAGTACGGATGGAAGAAAAAATGTTGACAGAAAAGTGTTGACAGGAAAGTGTTTAGATGCTAAACTCTAAAAACAATGAATAAGACTCTTAAGTACAACAAAAAAGTGACTGCGGACGGATCCTTTCCCAGCATGATCGATGTCGTGGAGCAGATGCGGCACTGGTCCGCGGTGAAGACCGGGGATATCCGGATCATGAACGCGGAGATGCAGCTGATCCGGACCGTAGGACGGCATGACGGGATCAGCGCCGGGGACGCGGCAAAAGAGCTCGGGATCACCAAAGGCGCGGTCTCGCAGACCATGGCAAGGCTTGACAAAAAAGGCAGCTTTATCCTGCGGGAACAGGACCCGGAGAATGCTTCGAAGCTTCGCCTGCATCTCGGAGAGGACGGCTGCAGGGTCCATGAAGCTCACGAGCGTTACCACAGGGAGCTGGACGCGCTGGAGCAGGACCTGCTCAGAGTGGCCACACCCGCAGAGCGCGCGTTTCTGGAAAAGTACCTGCGGACGATCTGTGAAAAGCTGGAGCAGGAACATGTCATCCTGGGCGACTATCTGAAGTAAACGAAAACGGATCGGGAGGTCCGCTTTTAAAAGGATATAGTGTTTAGTTACTAAACAATTAGGAGGAAAAATGATCGGGATCAGTGATATATGGGAAGCGAAAAAGAGGATCGGCGGCTATGTGCATGAAACACCGCTCATCGGTTCGGAGAGCATCAGCCGGATCGCGGGGGACTTTGTTTTCTTCAA
>JAFTBX010000082.1 GCA_017455005.1 Lachnospiraceae bacterium
AATTAAGATGTATCCGGTCAATGCCTGATTGGGAGGAAATTGTTTCATGAAGAAAACCGTCGGCGTTATCTCGAGCCGCCTTAGTATGGCCGAGTTTTACGCGGGGATCCTGAGGGAGCTCTGCAGTGATTTTATTGAGGTCATTTCCTGTTCTGTAGAGGACGAAAGTATACGGAAGCTTCCGCAGTGTGATCTGTACGTCAGTTCAATCACCAGCTACGACATGATGCTCGACAGCTGGGTCCGGTCTTACCTTCCGGCACAGTCGCAGATCGTATCGATGGACGTATCCTTTTCCAAAGCTGCCGTAGATCTTCTCCGCACCTATCCGGAGGGTACCAAGGCACTGCTTGTCAACCAGAACAAGCACATGACCATGGAATGCATCGCGCAGCTCTACCATCTCGGCATCAGCAATATTGAGTTTTATCCCTGCTACCCCGGGATCCGGGAGGTGCCTCAGGGCGACCTGGTCTTCACGGTCGGAGAACCCGACCTGGTGCCTGCCGGTCACGGACGAGTTGTCGATATCGGTTCCCGCTGGCCCTCCGTCAGTACTTTGAGCGAAGTCGCTCTGAAGCTGGGAAATTCCTTTTTCCTTGAAAGCGACCGTTTCCGCCGTTATCAGGCAAAACTTGCGGGCGTGGATTACTCTCTGCTGAAGATCACCTCCGACAGTCTGACTGCGGAAAACAAGCTGGAGATCATTCTCAATTCTCTTGATGAAGGGATCGTCTGCATTGATGAAACCAATCTGGTGACGCTGATCAACAGACGTGCCCGGGAACTGCTCGATGTCAGCCGCTCGGATGTCCTCAACCGCAAAGTAAACCGCGCACTTCCCGTTCTTCCTTTTGACCAGATTTTGAAAGATGGGGCAGCTGCCGCCGGACCGTTCCTCATCACTGTGCATGGCAGAGACCTTGGCGTGACAGTTTCCCCGATCCGGATCCAGGATCAGTTCGTCGGCGCCTTCGCTACACTGCAGGAGTTTCACACGTCCGAAAAGCAGCAGCTTGCGCTCCGGCAGCAGAAGACCCACAAAGGTTTTAAAGCAAAATACTACTTCCGCGACATCATCGGATCCAGCCCTGAGATCAGCCGCGTGCGGGACATTGCGCGCCGTATGTCCTCCAAAGACGCCCGGATCCTGATCGAAGGCGAAAGCGGCACCGGCAAGGCGACCTTGGCACAGGCGATCCATAACGCTTCTCCACGTGCCAACGGGGCTTTTGTCAGGGTAAGCTGCGCAGCGCTCCGCGACGATCTATTTGAAGCGGAGCTTTTCGGATATGCGGAAGGATACGGCGGCAATACTGCGGGTCGGATCGGCCTCATCGAGCATGCGCACAGGGGGACGCTTTTCCTTGACAGTGTTGATTCACTGACACCCCGGCAGCAGGCCAGCCTTCTCAAATTCCTGCATGATGGGGAGATCATCCGCCTCGGCTCGGACGATCCGGTACCGGTCGATGTGCGAGTTATATCGGCCACGGCAGCAAACATGCAGCTGTTGCTGCAAAACGGCAGTTTTCGGAAGGATCTTTATTACCGCCTGAATGTCGTCCAGCTCCGTATCCCGACCCTTTGGGAACGGCGCGCTGACGTTGCCCGGCTGATCGACTATTTCATTATGAAGGCAGATGCCCGTTTCGAACTGACCGGACGGGCCAGGCTCGCCCTTTTGCAGCACCGCTGGGAAGGCAATCTCCGCGAGCTCCAGAACTGCATCGAGTATCTTAAGTATACCGGTCTTCATATGGTCGATCTCGAAGATCTCCCTGAAGTCATCCGGGAAGCCCGCAGCCGCACGACGCTGCGCGAAGACCTCGAAGAACAGAGCGACCTCAAACTCAGGGAATACTGGGTCATGCGGGAACTCGGTGAAGTCTACGCAGACGGGATCGGACTCGGCAGGCAGGCTATTGCACAGTGCTGCCTGACCCACGGCAATGCGCTGTCCGAGCATGACGTACGCGAGGTCCTGAAAACGCTTGCTGATAAAGGACTAGTCTCGATCCGTACCGGGCGCAGCGGCAGCCGCCTTACAGAAGAGGGCTATCTGAAATACCGTCAGATCGCCAATACAGAAGGCATTTAAGCAAAAAATAGTTCCATTTAATCCGGATATAAACAGGATATATTGGGATAAACGCTCAATAATATCCCGTTTATATTTTATTGCATAATTGTAAAAAGCATCATTTCGCCCATATAATAAAGCTATAGAAACCTAAAAACCGCAGTTTTGCACAACAAATGCACGTGCAAATGCGTTTGAGTCATTCTGAAGAGGAGGAAAACCATGGCTAAAGAAAAGAAAAATCTGGGCGGACTGGCGTTTCTGCCGCTGATCGTGTTCCTGGCACTTTATATCGGTACAGGCGTGATCCTTACCATTGCGGGTGCCGAAACCACGTTCGGCGCGTTCCCGCGTCACGTCGCATTACTGATCGGCTTCGGCGTAGCACTTCTGATCCAGCCCGGACAGACGATCCAGGAAAAGACCGATCTGTTCTGTCATCACATGGGCAATGCCGGCGTCATGCAGGTCATCCTGATCTATCTCATGGCAAGCGGCTTCCAGGGCGCAGCGGCTACCATGGGCGGCAAGGAATCCGTCGTCAACATGGCACTGCATTTCATCCCTGTACAGCTTCTGATCCCCGGCGTATTCCTGATGTGCTGCCTGATCTCCACCGCGATCGGTACCTCCATGGGCACCATCGCAGCGATGGGTCCGGTAGCCTTAAGCGTGGCGCAGGGCGCAGGCTTGAGCACCGCAATCACCGCAGCGGCCGTCATCGGCGGTTCCTATTTCGGCGATAACCTGTCCATGATCTCTGATACCACCATTTCCGCGGCAAAGGGCTGCGGCTCCGAGATGCGTGACAAGTTCTTCATGAACGGCGCCATCGCACTTCCGGCAGCCATCATTGCCATCGTACTCTATGCAACGATCGGCGCAGGCGGAAGCGGCGCAGTGGAGGCAGGTTCCTACAGCGTCATCAAAGTCCTTCCTTACCTGATCGTCCTTGTCACAGCGCTGGCAGGCGTCAATGTCACCAGCGTCCTGTTCATCGGCATCATTTCGACCGGCGTCATCGGCTTCCTCACCGGTTCCTGCGGTTTCCTTGAGTGGATCCAGGGCATCGGCGGCGGCATGGCGGATATGTTCTCGATCTCCATTGCAGCAGCACTCATTTCCGGCACAGTCGGCCTCATCAGAGAGTACGGCGGCATCGAGTGGTTCGTCAACTGGATCCGTTCCAAGATCTCCAACCGCAGAAGCGCCGAATACGGCATCGGTCTCCTGTCCGGTATTCTGTCCTATGCACTGGTCAACAACACCCTGGCGATCATCGTCTCCTGCCCGATCGCAGTCGAGCTCGGTGAAGAGTATCACATCGCTCCGAAGCGTCTCGCTTCCCTGGTCGATATCTTCGCCTGCGGTTTCATGATGCTCATGCCTCATGACGGAGGAATCATGATGCTGACAGCAATGAGCGGAGATTCACCGTTTACCGTCCTTCGCTATTCCTTCTATCCGGTCGCCCTGCTGATCGCTACCTGCATTACGATCCAGCTCGGACTGCTGCGCACGAAGGAAGAAAAGGATTTTGCGGCTAAGACGGCGCCCTGATCGGTTCTGACTGATCTGCAGAAAGGACAAAACAATGAAATATAATTTTGATGAGATCATAGACCGGCACGGCACAGACTGTCTTAAATATGACTTCGGCATGAAGCGTAAAGGCAGAACGGATCTGCTCCCCATGTGGGTCGCGGATATGGACTTCCGCCTCCCGGATGAGATCCTTGATGTTCTCCGCAAACGCATTGATCACGGCATTTTCGGATATACCGATCCGCTCGATGATTATTTCGAAGCATTGAACCACTGGTTCAGCACCAGGTACGGCTACATTGTAGATCCTTCCTGGGTCACTCTCGGAGCCGGTCTTGTATATGCGATCCACGTCAGCGTCCAGGCATTTACCAAACCCGGAGACGGCGTCATGGTCATGCAGCCCGTCTACTACCCCTTCAGTGAGGCGATCAAGAATAACGGGCGGAAACTGGTAAACTGCCAGCTGGATTATAATGACGGGAAATACTCCATCAACTTTGATAAGATGGAGCGCCTGATTAAAGAAGAAGGCGTCAAGGCACTGATCTTCTGCAGCCCGCATAATCCTGTCGGAAAAGTCTGGACAGAGGAAGAAGTGCGAAAAGTCGCCGACATCTGCCTGGAAAACAAAGTCATTATGATGGTCGATGAGATTCACTGCGACTTCATTTTCCCGGGTCACACATTCTTCAGCTGCATGAGGCTGGAGGAAAAGTACCTTGGCAACATTGCGCTCTACAGTTCACCGGGCAAGACCTTCAACGTCGCAGGGCTTCAGTCCGCAAACATTATCATCCCCGGTGAAGAGCTGCGCGCAAAGTACCGCCGCGGCAACACGCAGGCCGGCTACAGTCAGGCCAACATCATGGGTCAGGAAGCACTGAAGGCATGCTACACCCTCGGCGCTGACTGGGTCGACCAGCTGGTGGAATACATCTACGGCAACGTGCAGTATGTAAAGGCATTTATTGCAGAAAACTTCCCGAAAGCGAAGTTTGTAGAACCGGAAGGAACTTACCTTGTATGGATCGATTTTTCCGGGTATGGATTAACTCACGATAAACTGGAACACCTGATCGTAGATGAAGCAAAACTCTGGCTCGACTCCGGCGCGATCTTCGGAGCCGAAACGGCCCTCTTCGAACGCTTCAATATCGCGTGTCCGCGTTCCGTCGTCGAGCAGGCCATGAAGCAGCTGAAGGAAGCATTTGACAGGCTCAGCTGACTCTGAGCCATATCTGAAAAGACCATCCGTGAGGCCCCCCCATCCGGATGGTCTTTTTGTATTTCACGCCGTTATCGGCTTTACTTGCTGTAGATATGGTTTGCGCCCTTCTCGTTGGGATGTCTGTGAATGCTTAAGCCTAAAAGCTCCTGGATCACGATCTCTCCGAGATACAGGATCCGGCAGCCCTTTAAAACATGCCCGCCGTACGCTGAAGTTTTGTCCGCGATCGTGGCATGGATGTGCGGCTCCCCGTCACAGATGAAGCCGTCGACGCCTGCCACTTCCAGCGGCACGTCCGTTTTCTTATCAATGTAGACTTCGATCGGATAGTCCGTCCCGGAGATCTGATGGAGTACGGAACGGTCGAAGGTCGCGATACCGCTCACAACGACAGCATTTTCAATCTTCTGCTCTTTGATCAGCTGTTCGATTGCTTCGAGAAGATCCTCTCCCTGCTCCAGCTTCAGTATAAAAGTCCTTCCGACTCTGTCGGATACAAATGTTTCCATCGATGGTCCCCCTTATTTAAAGTTCAGTACGATGCGGTCCTGTACATACGGACGGATGTACTTTGCGACAAGTTCCTGATGCATCGGATGGTCGAAATAGATCTGTACGGACTCGTCATACTCATGCTCGGAGATCGTCATAAAGCTGTGGGTGCTGCCGGGCATCATGTCATAGATGAAACGGACGCTGGTCATGCCGGGCACCACCCCGATCAGCTTTGCAAACGCTTCATCACGTTCCTTATTGAGTCTTGCTCTCTCCTCTTTGGTTACTTCCGGTTTGTAGTTCCATGCGACGATATGCGTTGCCATGCGTGACCTCCTTTTAGTATCTGGTTTGCAATGATTTTGATGAATTGTAAAGAATGATAATTCATCTGTAATTTGTATTATAACATAACAAATTTAGCTTGTGTGTCTTTAATTAGCGACATTTGCAGAAACGGCAGGCAGTCTGTTTTCCTGCCTGCCGCATCCGCGATGTATGGATTATAAAGGAATACCGTTAAATAATATTCCCTGTTACCACATTCTTTGTCCTCGTCCCGAACGCCATGGGATTTTTCGTAGGTTTCTGTCTCCAGGGTATCGGAATGGTTGCAAACCATGCAGGTATGGGTACGGTTTCCTCCATGGCTCCGAAGGGCAAAGCGGTTGCTGTTGCATCCGGTCATTCATCGAATAAGCATCATACAAGTCTACAGAGGCCGTCGTACTCACAAAGTACGGCGGCTTTTGCTTGCTTTGCTCTCTCCTTTGATGTACAATAGCATCTCGTATGGACTGGCAGAATATCCCGTTAAGGTTGATTATCGGTAACTTAATATCGTTTTCATCTTCCCTTTTTCTGATCGCAAGCTGCATCATCCGCGACCCGAAGAAGGTTTTTGTGCTGCAGACGCTGGAAAACATCGTGCTAAGCGTCTCCTCTTTTGTACTGGGGTCTTATGCCGGCATTTCCACCCTGCTGATCGCGGCGGTCAAAAATGCCCTGGTCGCGGCAGGCAAGTTCACCTTCGGCCTGATGATCGTCTTCTGCGTCGTTCTTACCGTTGTCGGCCTCTGGATCAATAACCGCGGCCTGATCGGTCTGATCCCCATCTTCGCGACGGTATCCCTGACCGTATGCAACTATTACACGAAGGACATCCTCGCCATCAAGTGGAGCCTTTTGGCCAACATTGCCATGTGGAGTGTCTACGGCTTCCTGATCTATGACTTCGCCCTCGGTACGATGCAGATCATCACCGGCATCATTACCTATATATCGATCCGGAGGACCGAGAAAGCCATCCGTGAGGCAAAGAATAATAAGAATAATTCTAAGATATAAAGGGGTCACCTCATACGGAGCTCCTTTGTTGTATAATCACTTATTTTATGAATCAGGCCATGTATCTTGCCGTAAACTCTGCAGCTTCTTTCAGCTGAACCTCGTTGGGCTTGTTGCGGACATAGAATGTCTCATCCACGACCTGAATGCCCGCCTCGCTGAGACCCTTTTTGATCAGGTCGATCGCATGTCTCGATACCCAGCTTGTCGAAAAGACTGCCGCTTTCTTTACATTCTCCTTCTTCAGCGTCTTTAAATAGTCGCGAAGATGGCTGTCAATGCCGTACGCATACAGGGCGCCGCCGACAAAGAGCATATCCACCGGCTCTTCGATCTTCGCGCCTGCAGCATCCACGGAAACCGCTTCTACACCTGCTGCCTTCGCAATCGCATCCGCGAGTGCCTTTGTGTTGCCGCTTCTTGAAAAATATCTGACTGCTGTGCTCATCTTAGCTGTTCTCCTTACAGTTCCAGACCTGCTGTCCAGACCTTCAGCTCTTCCTCGGAGATCTGTCCGCCGACTCTCTTTCCGTCATCCACGCTGGCCTTTCCGCCGAGAACAGCGCGCATGTTTGCTGCTGCCCCGCTGATATCGCTTCCGCCGGAGGTGCAGAACGGAATGATCTTCTTGCCTGCAAAATCATAGCTCTCAAGGAAGGTATCGATGATGCTGGGCTCACGGCTCCACCAGATCGGGAATCCGACAAACACTGCCTGGTACTGGCCCACATCGTCAACTGCGCCGACGATCTCCGGTCTGCAGGACTTGTCTGCCATCTCAAGGTTCGCACGGGAATCCTTGACCATATAGTTCAGATCGTCAGCAGTATACGGTACTGCCGGCTTGATTTCATAAAGGTCCGCTCCCTCTGCCTTCGCGAGCTCCGCTGCGACCTTCGCTGTGACACCTGATGCTGAAAAATATGCAACCAATACTTTACTCATCGTCTGACCTCCATACATTTATTTTGTAAAATTATATTTTATCAAATCTTATATTCCTATTATATGCCTTTTCCCGATAATGTCAATACATTTGAAAAAAAAATATCAGAAAAAGCCTCATGCATCCCAAAAGTTTCAATTGCACAAGGCTTTCAGGTTATTTTACTTTATCAGGCTTCCGTGATCCACACGGATCACGCCGTCGGTCAGCACATAGCAGATGCCTTCCGGTTCCCGGAACGGGTCCGAAAAGTCCGCCTGAGAGCCGATCCGTTCCCGGTCAAAGATCACAAGATCCGCCAGCAGTCCTTCACGGACATAGCCACGGTCACCAAGTCCGAAGAAATCCGCCGGGAGCGAGGTGCATTTTCGTACGCCCTCTTCCCAGCTGACGAGGCCTTTTTCCCTGACGTATACGCCGAACATCCGGACATGGTTGCAGTATCCTCTCGGATGGGACGGCTGTCCGCTCCCGGTACCGATACCGTCGCAGCCGATCGCCGTATGCGGGAAGCAGAAGATCTTTTCCACCAGCGCCTCGTCACAAAACTCCAGCGCAAGGACAGCATTGCCCCTGTTTTCTGCCAGAAGGTCAAACGTCGTATCGATGACGCTGCTGCCGCGCTCCGCGGCGATCCGGGCGATGCTTTTGCCTTCGCACTCTTTCGTCACTTCCGCGCCGATGACGGTCAGCTTGTCGGGTCCGATCTTCCTGATATAGTTCTCCCAGCTTAAATCCTTCTCGATGTTTTTACGGAGAGTCTCCCGATACTCCGGTTCCGAAAGCCTGTCAATGCAGGCTGCCACGCCGTCTTTCAGCGCAAACGGAGGAAACAGTACGGAAAGCGTCGTCGAGGACAGGTTATACTGGTACTGGTCGTTGATGACCCGGATCCCTTCCTGCCGGGCTTCCCCGATCAGGCGCCGGATCTTTTCAGCATTCTCATAGCCATTCGGCCCGATCGCCTTGAGATGGGACAAAAGCACCTTGCAGCCCGACTGGCGTCCGATGTCGATGGCTTCGCGGACTGCCTCCACGACGCCGTCACTTTCATTACGCATATGCGTCGAGTATACGCCGTCATACTCGCGGACCACCTTGCAGAGTTCGATTAGTTCTTCCTTGTCGGAGTACACGCCCGGTGGATAGATGAGGCCGCTGCTTAAGCCGATCGCGCCTGCTTCCATCGCCTCACGCAGATAGTTTTTCATGCGTTCCATCTCCTGCGCTGTCGGACGGCGGTCTTCCATCTTCATCACCGCGAGGCGGATCGTACCGTGTCCGACCAGCTGCTCCCGGCGGATCACCGGCTTCATCGCGCGTATATCTTCCAGATACTTGCCGGTGGTGGTCCAGGACCTCCAGAGATCCGTATCCACTTCATAGGGAAGCAGGGGTTTCAGATAGTCCGCCAGCAGCTGAAAGTTTTCCGGGGCGACCGGCGCCGGTGACTGCCCGCAGTTGCCGACGATCTCCGTCGTCACGCCCTGCAGCAGCGCTGCCCGCTCATACCGGTCGATCATCGGATAGAGGTCGTTGTGGTTATGGGTGTCAAAGAAGCCGGGACTCAAGATCCAGCCCTTTTCAGCTTCGATCACGGTTTTTGCGCCCGGGATCTTTCCGCTGCCGTCTGCATTGGCATCTTTTGCTCCTTTGTCACCGTCATCCGGGCCTGCGCCGTTCCTGATCACCTTCGCGATCTTTCCGTTCCTTATACCAACGCTCCCCTTAAAAAGAGGAGCGCCGGATCCGTCTGCTATGTCAATGTTATGAATGAAAATGTCGTATGTATCCATCTTTTTCATCCTTAACTGTAAGGTCTTATCTGTACTGGGCGATCAGGTCTCTGTCCCAGCCGACCGGGACGTGGTAACCGCCGAACTTGTCGTTATAGATATCGATCGTGCCCTGGGACTGGTAGGCCTCGACGACCTTCTCAAAGAGATCAAGCTTTTCGGGATCCTTTGTATCCTCGGTGCGGACCACGATGAGTCCCCAGTAGTTCTCGTCGGTGAGGGAGGTGTCCTTGAAGATGGCGTCGTCCGTGCTCATGCCGAAGTCGACTACGTAGTTGCCGTTAATGACTGCGGCGTCGATATCCTGCAGTGCCGCCGGGATAACGCTGCCCTGGAGTTCTTCGATGGTAATGTCCACGAGATACTCTTCGATGTCATCGATCGTCGGGCTTAAGGGGATGTCTTCCTTCAGCTTGATGAGGCCTGCCGCTTCGAGGACCTTGAGCGCCCTGCCGCCGTTCGTGACGTCGTTCGGGATCGCCACGGTGTCGCCGTCTTTCAGTTCGGACGGATCGCTGACCTTCAGCGAGTAGAGGTTCAGCGGGATGATGTAGCTGTGACCGACCGGGCTCAGCTCATATCCGTGGGTCTTGACCTCGTCGTTGAAGAACGCCTGATGCTGGAACTGGTTGATGTCGATCTCGCCGCTTGCGAGCGCGTTGTTGGGCATGGAGTAATCGGAAAACTCGACGATCTCGAGATCAATGCCTTCGTCCGCGAGGATATCGACCGCGCTCTCCCAGATCTCTTCGGTCATGCTGCCGCAGACGCCGAGCTTGAGATGTACCGGCTCTCCTGCTTCTGCCGCCTCCACTGCCGCTTCAGTCTCAGCTGCTTCCGTCTCCGCCACAGGCTCTGCTGCCGTCTCCGCCGCCGTTGTTTCCGCGGCCGGTGCCGCCGTCGTTGCCGCTGTTCCTGAACCTCCGCAGCCTGCCAGCGCGCCTGCGATGATCGCTGCCGTTATGATCGTTCCTGCTTTCAATAACTTTTTCATAGATGTATTTCCTCCTTAGATCTTTCCATCCTTACTTCAGTAAAAGTATGGTGAATGTCTCTCATTGTATGTCTGTGATCAGTGTGTATTCTTCTTCGCGATCCAGCCGCCGAGGGTCTGGACAATGCTGACCGCGATGACCAGCACAATGACGGTCGTCCAGGTGATATCTGTCATGTTGCGGTCGTGCCCGTAGCGGATCGCGAAGTCTCCGAGTCCGCCGGCGCCGACCGCGCCTGCCATGGCGGTAAGTCCGAGCAGGCTGATGGCTGTGATCGTCGTCGCACGCGCGATGTGGCCGACGCTCTCTTTGAGATACACTCTCACGATCACGTCGAGCGGGCTGCAGCCCATGGAAAGTGCGGCTTCGATCAGGCCGTAGTCGATCTGTGCCAGGGCAGCCTCCACCTGCCGGATAAAGAACGGGGTGCATCCGAAGACCAGCGGGACGATGGCACCGCGGACATAGATGGCCGTTCCCATGATCAGTCTGCTTAGGGGCATCAGCGCCGTCAGCAGGATGATAAAGGGGATCGAACGGAACAGGTTGACGATCTTATCGAGAGCCTGGTAGACCGGCTTGTTTTCGAGTATGCCGCCCGGTCTCATCACCGTAAGTACTACGCCGAGGACCAGTCCGATACAGAAGGAAATGCCGCCCGCCCAAAGCTCCATGATCAGCGTGTCCCGCATCGCCTCCAGGAAGTCTCCCCAGTGGGAGTAAACGTTCGGAAGGGAGGTCTCGATGAACGCAGGCCCCGTGACCGTGTTTTTCGCAAGCAGGATGCCGTGTCCCAGACGGCCGGCTGCAGCGCCTGCTGCCGTTCCTATGTTAAACAGATATCCTTGCATCTTTTACTACCTCCACACGCAGATTGTGTCTCTCAAGATATTTGATTGCCTCGGAAACGTTGTCATTTTCCCCCTGCAGGATGACGACTGTATCACCGATGCTCTTGTTGTCGATGATCTCGACATCCGCAAACAGGATGTTGAGATTGACTTCATAACGCCGGGACGCAGTCGAGATCAGCGGCACCGAGACGTCTTCCGGCTGCCGGTAATGGAGGATCGCGAGGACCTCTCCTTCTTTCAGCCGGACTACTTCGGCGTCATTTTCCACGAACTCATAGACCTTGGAGACATTGGACGTCGTCCGGATGAAGTTCTTTGTGATCTGCTGCTGCGGATCCGTAAAGATGGCAAAGACATCTCCGCTCTCGGCGACGCGCCCGTTTTCCATGACTGCGACCTTGTTGCAGATCGACTTGATGACTGCCATCTCATGCGTGATGACCACGACGGTCAGGCCCAGCTCTTTATTGAGCCTTTTGATCAGCTGCAGGATCGACTGCGTCGTCTGCGGATCCAGAGCGGAGGTAGCTTCATCGCAAAGCAGGATGTTCGGATCATTGGCGAGCGCCCTTGCGATCGCGACTCTCTGCTTTTGTCCGCCGGAAAGTTGTGATGGATACACGGAAGCTTTTTCATCGATCTCCACAAGCTTCAGGAGCTTCATGACCTTTTCATGGATCTGGTCTTTTGTCAGGCCGCTTCCCTTTAAGGGGAAGGCCACGTTCTCTTCCACTGTCCTCGACGGCATCAGGTTGAAATGCTGGAAGATCATGCCGATCTTCTTGCGTGCCTCACGAAGCTCTTTATCGGAAAGGCTCATCATGTCCCGTCCGTCAATGATGACCTTGCCGGAAGACGGACGCCCCAGCAGGTTGATACATCGCACCAACGTTGATTTGCCTGCGCCGGAAAAGCCGATGATGCCGAAGATGTCTCCGTCTTCGACCGTCAGTGACACGTCGTTGACGGCATGGACCGCCTCGCCTCTTCCGGTGACCTTAAATTCCTTGACAATGTTGACCAGTTCTATCAATGTTTTACCTCCAAAATATAAAAGGCAGGGCTTTCCGCCCTGCCTGTAATGACTCGTGTTAATCTCAGTCATCGTTGAACAACAGCATGCAAACGGAAAGCAGGATCCTTATCCTCCCACATCATCATTCCCATATACATGACTGCCATACAATTACGTGACTGCATTTGTCTCTTCTTGCCTTCCTTACAATGCGGCACTTTGATTTGCTGCAGCTTTCATGCGCTGCCATATCAAATTGCCCATCTAAATTGTAGGTGAGTATAGCACTATTGATTTCACTTGTCAATTAATATCAGTAATTTTTATATGCTCTTTTCAACGTACATAGTATGTGCGCAGCATGATCGTTTCATATGCTGCGAACCATCGTTCAAACATAGCTTAAGGCATAACACGTCAATAAAGTACTCATAAACGTTTTGTTACCAACTGATTTTGAATAACTGAGTTGTAAGGTATGCGGCACTTCCTTCTGTGTCAGTCGTCGGATGGCTTCCTCACCGTCAGGAGTTCCCCTGCGGGACTGTAGCAGCTCTCCTGGAGGAGATTGCCTTCCTCATCGTAATCATAGCGCCAGTAGTTCAGCATTTCCCCGCTTTTCACATCATAGGTATCGTATCCGGTTTCCCTGCCGCTTTCATCGTAATAGGTAAGATAATATCCCTTATGCTCGCCGTCCACATAGACATCCCTGCGTATCTCAAGCCCGTTTTCGTCGTATTCCATCGTCTGATACTGTGAGATCGTCCCATCCGGATCATAGAAATCATTTCTGATCGGAAGATCGTTGTCATCAAAGGTCACTTCAATATACTTGCTGAGAACCGGTTCTCCCGCCTGTGCCGCGTAGTTGCGCCATCCGATCTTTCTGCCGAGGAAATCATATTCGTAAACCGTATACGCCGTGAGGCTTCCGTCCGGATCGAACTGATCCATTCTTCTGATCTGCGAAGAGGAATCCACATATTTTCCGCTCTCGATCTCCCGCGTTTTTTCAAGGATCGCGGTGTTATCCGCAGCCTTGGCCGATGCTGATTTGAGAAGCTCGTACGCCTCTTCAAAGCTCTCCCGCCGGATCAGTACATCAGCCATGCCCAGGTAAGCAGGCGCACAGGTCTCGTCCAGACCCGAAGCCGTCTCATAATCCGCCCATGCCAGGCTCAGATTATCACCGACCTCTTCCTCATCTTCCGCCTGCCTGAGCACATAGGAGTCACCCCTGCCGACATAAACAGGCGCCTGGTCCGGGTCCAGTCCGATTGCCTCTGTAAATGTCTGTATGGCTTCCTCGTAGTTTTCCTCTGAGAAATACTCCTGGCCCTGCTTGTACAGATCCTCCCAGGTAAGGGGTGGTTCTGTCTCCGGCTCGGTCTCCGCTTCGGTTTCCGCCGGGGTCTCCCCTGCATCTGCTGCCTCAGATGATGGTTCCGTTTCGGTAACGGACGTAGTCTCTTTCGTTTCCGCAGAGGCATCACTTGTTCCCGTCTCAGATGATGCCGCATTACCGCAGCCTGTCAGGGCGGTGAGCGAAAACAGACAGCAAATCATACTTGCTGCAACCAACTGTTTCATAAACGATCCGACTTTCATAAACCTCCTTTATAAAGCAGAAACGATCTTATGAATCGCAAATGCCTTTCAAACTTTCTGACTACCGGGCTTTTTTTCTCCCTTCGAAAAAGCCCGAACCAATTATAGCACATTTGACGGCGTTGTCATAAGACAGTATTTGTCGAAGACCAGCTTTATCGCCATAAAGCAAAGAAAGATCTTCCATTAAAAACTCTGCTACACCTGCCGGGAGGGAAAACAGCAGAGGCTGCCCGGTAAAGGACAGCCCCTGAAAAACTTTATTATGTTCTTAAATGAGATTCCTGATTTCAGCCTGACGTTCTCTCCAGCAGAACTTCACCGAAGCCGCCCTCCGCGCGCTCCAGGAGCAGGGTATCTTCCTCGAGTGTAAAGAGGAAGACCACCTTTCCGATCCCGGCTTTCTCAAACCGCAGGACCAGCTCATCGTCTTCGATAGCATACTCAAATTCATA
>JAFTBX010000083.1 GCA_017455005.1 Lachnospiraceae bacterium
GTCTCCATCTCGAACTTCATGCCGAACTCATTGCAGGCTTCCTTCATGATCGCAACACGGCGGCTCATGGTCTCATAGGACAGATGACGCGGGAAGGAAATGTGTACGAAGGTGTCGCAGCCCAGCTCATGAGCGGTGCGGATCATCAGATATCCACGTGCGACGAAGTCGTTGTTAACGACAAGGTCAGCTGCGGAACCGATCTCCGGAAGGTCCTCATGGGACTCACCGGCGATGCAGATGATGTCAGGTCTTCTCTCCTTGATCTGACGGAAAGCCTCAGTCGTTCCCGGGATAGCCTGGTTAACGATGATAGCCTTCATCAGCGGGTCATCGGAAAGGTTTACGATGGTCTGAATGGTGGTCTCCAGCTCCTCGGTGAAGTTATCCGGATAGATCGCCAGCTTGACAACATCCTCGCCGTACTTAGCCTGGAAAGCCTCAGCACCACGTCTGTCATCCTCAGACTGGGAAACGGAACCGGTAACGATACCGATGTGGAAGTCCTCAGCGCCTTCAGCAACCTCTTCGACAGCTGCCTCAGCCTGCTCCTCGACAGACTCTGCTGCTTCGGAAACTGCTTCCTCTGCTTTTTCTTCTACGGACTCAGCAACAGACTCTGCTGCGGTAGCAGCTTCGGTAGCCGCGCTTTCGATCGTAGCTGCGCCTGAATTGCCGCAGGCTGCCAGTGAAACGACCATAGCTGTGCCGAGAAGAAGGCTTAAAATCTTCTTTTTCATAAGTTCCTCCTTCTTTCCATATTGGAAAATTTTATACAGTGTATTATTATACCGCGTTGAAGCGGCGAATGTTATTCCATTATTTTATAACGGTATTAATTTATAGTTATAATACTATATAGAATATGATTCATGCATTCAAAAAGCCGGCTTCCTCAGTCGGCTTATATACCGCAAGATACTCCGATCAGCGTCTCATCCCAGTTCAGGACTCAGCTCCAGGATCTCCCGCCGCAGGCTTTCGTTGTGGTCCTTCAGCAGCAGAAGCTTATTATATCTGTAATACTCGTCATTTCCGCATTCATTGACAAACTTAAGACTATAGTATCCGGCATTCATTTCCGAAAGGAACAGTACCATTTCCTGACCTTCGGCAAATGTTGCCCCCAGCGCCTTAAAGACGTTCGTAAGATGCTATCCGGTCTCTTCTATCTTCTGCTGTCTTTGGTCTTCACGATCGGAAAACCACTTTGCAGCCATCGAAAACGCGTCCCTTGCCGTCTCAGGACCGCTCAGCCTCATTTCTGCGTAAAGCTCCGAGAGCGCCTTTTCAAACCGGAGCGCGTCGCTTTCATCCTCGTGCGTCAGCATCATAGCACGCTTTTTCTGTTCACGCGCCGCAGCTTCGCTTTCAAGCATGGCTTTCAAAACCTCCGCCGGGCTTCCGGCTTCGCCTGCATTTTCCGAAGCTGCACTTTCCTTCAGCTTCATGCCGTAGTCTTTCAGGAAAGCATGCAGACGCTCCGCAGTCTGCTGTTCGTCCCGGTATGCCCTGAATTCGGCTCCGAGCGCATCCACCAACAGGCCGATCAGGGAAAGCTTCTCGTCAAAGGGCGCAAATTTCAGTTCCTCGTTGATTCCCGCGCGGCCCGCCAGGATCTCCGGGACCTGATAGAAGCTCTCATATTTCCTATAGAGTTCGTAGTAAACCGCAAAATCCGAAGCTGTCTCCGGATCCTGCAGGTACTGCGACATCAAGGCTTCCGTCACGGGGAGACCGAGTTTTTCATATGTATGCAGCGCATCTGAAAGGTCTTCCCATCCGCGGGCCGTCACAAAACGCTTCCGGTCTGTATCTGCCTGCACCATGTAGAAGCGGTCCTTCCGGATCTCCAGATAGGCCATGATTGCGCCGTGAAGGCCCAGCCGGTACGCGTATTCCTTAAATGCCGGGAAGTCCGCGTCGATGTCGATCCGGCGCAGACGGTCCAGGGTAACGATATCAAATTCCCGTACTGAGAGGTTGTACTCCGGCGGGTTGCCGGCCGTCACGATGATAAAGCCCTGCGGAACCTTGTGCGTGCCGAAAGTCTTGAACTGCAGAAACTGCAGCATTGTCGGCGCCAGTGTCTCGGAAACACAGTTGATCTCATCGAGGAACAGAATGCCTTCCTTGATCCCGGATCTTTCGATCTGGTCATAAACCGACGCTATGATCTCGCTCATGGTATATTCCGTGACTGAGACCTCTTCGCCGCCGTAGTTTCGCTTAACGATACCCGGAAGTCCGATCGCGGACTGACGGGTATGGTGCGTGATCGTATAGGAAACCAGGTTGATACCGAGTTCCGAGGCGATCTGCTTCATGATAGCAGTCTTTCCGATGCCGGGAGGGCCCATGAGAAGGACCGGGCGCTGATGTTCCTCCGGGATCATCGGCATGCCGTTTTCATCCTTTGCCAGGTATGCCACTACTATGTTTTTGAGTTCATTTTTCGCGTCTTTGATGTTCATAACCGTCCAAGATCTTTCTTATGTCAATGCTGACTCATATCAATGCTGACCAGGCTCTTTTAACTGTTTTCGTCGAGATACAGTGTATAGGCCCAGTCCGGAACCATTTCATGTCCGTTTTCTTCATCCTTAAACAGCACAAATGCAGTCTCCCACGGGTAAGGCCGTTCCGGATAGTTGCCGTACCCGTCGGTAAAATACATGAGTCCTTTCAGATTCTTCAGTCTTCCTTCTTTCTGCAAGTTCTCGAGTCTTTGGAATACCGGCCGGAAATCTGTACCGAAACCGCCCCGTACATGGAAGCCGTCTGAGTAACGTTTCAGCTCATCCGGATTCTTCAGCCAGACCTCTTCCTGGATCTGGTCATCACACTCGATCACCAGGATCTCCGCCCTGCGGAAGAAGGATTCCTGTCTCGCGAGGATATCCGCCGTTTCGTTCAAAAACCGCTGGACCAGCGTCTCCTGGCACGATCCGCTCGTATCGATGGCGATGACCAGCGTACGTATCTTCTTCGTATCGCGGTACTCGTTCTCCTCGATCAGCGGGATATTGCCGTAGAGTTCCATGCCGTACTGATAGTAAGCATAGTCAAACGAATCCGGGTCGACCTTTGTTTCTTCGTGAAGTATCGCAAAACGCTTCAGGAAATGCTGATATCCCTTCCGCCGCCTCTGAACAAAGCTCAGAGTCCTTAAAAGGCTCCCGTACTCGTCAGATCCCTGTCCTTTATAGGCTTCGATCTCAACCTTTACCCTGTCGGCCTTCTTTTTCCACTCTTCTTCAAGTTCCTTCGGGAGCTTGACCGCGCGGATCTCCTGCTGATCTTTCTGATCATTTGCGGAGCCATCCCCGTCGTCGGCATTGTCCTGCTGATCTTCATCACTCCCACGGTTGTCCGGCTTCGGCTCGCCGCGTCCCCGGTCATCCTTCTGCTCTTCCTCAAGTCTCGCCCAGAAGCTGTGGTCGTCCTTTGTGAACTCCGCGCCGAGCTTTACGAACTCATTGTAGGTCGGCGGATGCTCCGTAAAATACTTATAAAGCTTCTCCGCAGTCAGCACTCCCACTTCGCCCTCCAGCTTCTCATACCAAAGCTGGCGGAAGTCGGAATGTGTCGTCTGCACAGTGCTGTATTCCATGGAATCCAGTATCGATTCCACCGCGATATCGGCGCTCAAGTCAAAGAGCTCCGCATCCTCATGCTCACCCGATCCGAACATATGCCGGAATATGCAGTGCAGAAGCATGTGGATGTACAAACGGTTCAGGTTCCTCGGGCGCTCGATGTATAACTGCATGAGGAAGGTCGGATTAAAGCGGATATTTGCGGCATCCGTACCGGCTGTACGCGTGTTTAAATCCATGACATAGGAAAGAGAGTCCAGAGCGCTTCCCATAAAGCGCATGGACAAAAAGAGCTCCGTACGTGAAGCTTCCAGTATTCTCTTTCCAAGCTGATCCAGCTGTTCGCGCGTATTCATTTAAAAGATATCAAAGTCATCCAGACGAAGCTTACCGACGGCTTCTTTCGGAAAATGCTGCTCGCGGTAGTCCATCAGCTGGCCGGTAAGTTCGATCTTCTTATATTCACTTGCCAGCCGCAGCGCAAGGTCCATGTCTTCCTTTCTCAGAAGCTTCCCGTTCATCAGAAGCTCCATCCAGCCTTCATTACGGGGCTTCATGGCGAGCTTCAGAACCTTGTCCATATCGGAAGTGATCTGTGCGCGGTACGCCGCAGCAGCGTCTTCTGAAAGAGACTGCGGACTCATCAGACGGGCAACCGCGATCTCCAGCGATATTTCCGGGTCATCGGAGGAAAAGGTACGCCGGTAAAGACTGTCATATTCCCTGAGCCTCAGCCCGTCTGCACAGACGCATTCCCTGTAGCTGAACCCGGTGCCGTCGATGCGGATATGGAACGCCTGGGCTCTGGTATCCTCGATGCTGTTGCTTGAATAATCGGGGAAGACAAGCCGCAGTTCCCTGTCCGGGTAGCTGAACATCATAAGGATCTTGCGGTCGCTGTCCCCGAGGATCCTTCGTGCCAGCGTATAACGGTCTTCCCGCATGATGATGCGGATCTCATGGAGATTGAAATTGGTGCGGATCGCACCGTCATGATAATCCGTTACGCCGTCATAAAGCGTGATGCGCTTCAGACTTCCGCAAAAATAAAACGCAAACGAACGGATCTGCAGAAGGCCGCGCGGCAGGCTGACCTCTTCCAGATCCGTATTCTTATCGGTAAATGCGTGCTTTCCCAGAGAAAGCACAGGAAGCCCTTCGAGCTCTTCCGGCACGCTTAAGTGTTTTGCGCTGCCTTCATAGCCAAGGACTTCCACGCCTTCCGTATCGCCTATTATGATTTTCTCATAGATAAAAGGCATCCGGTCAATTTTTTACATAGTAAGTTCGAGATACAGATCCCTGTACTGCTTTGCGGAGTTCTCCCATGAAACGTCCTTTTGCATGTTGCGGATCACCATCTGATCCCAGCGCTCACGCTCAGTAAAGTAAAGCGTCTTGGAACGGTTGACGGCATCCAGCAGGAGGCCGGCGTCGTATCTGTCAAAGGTGAAGCCGTTGCCCTCGTTGGTGTACTGGTTGTACGGTTCAACGGTATCCTTGAGTCCGCCGGTCTCTCTTACGATCGGCGTGGTGCCGTAATGCATCGCGATCAGCTGCGTCAGTCCGCACGGCTCAAACAGGCTCGGAACCAGCAGAGCATCCGCGCCGGCATAGATCATATGCGCCCTTGCTTCATCAAACATGATGTTGGAACAGATCGTTCCCTTATGTACATTCTCATAATAACGGAACGCGTCCTCATAATAGGAATCGCCTGTGCCGAGGACCACGACCTGTGTGTTGCCGTCTACGAGATCCGGAATGATTGCATTGATCAGGTCCAGGCCCTTCTGGTTGGTCAGACGGGAGATCAGGCCGATAACATACTTGCCGCTGTCCTTCTCCAGACCGAACGCCTCCTGCATTGCAAGCTTATTGGCTTTCTTCATCTCGATTGCATCCTCGGCGCTGTAGATGTATGCCAGCTTTTCATCCGTTGCAGGATTCCAAAGATCGGTATCGATACCGTTCACCACGCCGCGCAGCTTTCCGGAATGGAATCTGAGGTGAGCGTCCAGGTTTTCGCCGAAGAGCGGCGACTGGATCTCACCCGCATAAGTGTTGCTGACAGTGGTGATCATGTTGGAATAGGTAAGGCCCGCCTTGAGCATGTTGGCATCCTTCCAGTTCTGGGTCATGATATCCATCGTGAACAGATAATCCGGAAGCCCTGACCAGTACTTGATCATGGACATATCGTAGATACCCTGGAACCGGAGGTTGTGGATCGTGATCATGACCTTCGAGCGCGCAAGCGGAGTCTGGTCAAACATCGTTCTTAAATAAACCGGCACAAGGCCTGCCTGCCAGTCGTGGCAATGGATCACATCCGGGATCCAGTCAAGATAATTGAGCGCTGCCAGCGCAGCCTTTCCGAAATAGCAATACTTCGGAATGTCATCCACCAGGTTGGTATAAGGATTGCCGTTCGAGAAAAACTCTTCGTTGTCGATAAAGTCATAGACGATACCATCCTGGATATACTCCATGATTCCGACATAGAAGCTCCGGCCGTCCGAGCAGAGATTCATCTCAAATGCGCCGCGATAGACCATCTTCTCCTGATATTCCTGTGGAATGCACTTATATCTCGGAAGAATGACCTTGACGTCACAGTTCTGCTTCACGAGCGCGCGAGGAAGCGCGTACATGACATCCCCGAGCCCGCCGGTCTTTACAAACGGGTAGCATTCGGAACCGATAAAGGCAACCGAACGGCGCGGCTCCGGCATTGCGGGTCCTGCCGGTTCTTCCGGTACTTCTTCCGCGATCTGAGAAACGGGTGCTTCCTCTGCAGGCTCTGCTGCAGGTGCTTCGGCAGCAGTTTCCGGAGAAGTCTCCGCGGCAGCGACGGGAGCAGCCTCAGCCTGCATCTCTGCAGCCGGTGTGGTCACAATTCCGTCCGCCTCTGCCTTTACTTCCGCAACTGCTTCCGTAAGCGCCTCTTCAACGACCGTTACCGTAGTATTTTTCTCTTCTGCTTTTTTTTCTGCAGGTTTCTTTACTGCAGGTTTCTTTACTGCAGGTTTCTTTGCAGCGGCCTTCTTAGCAGCCGGCTTTTTCGCGGCCGGCTTCTTTTCCGTTTTCTTATCTTCTGCTTTGGCTTCCGCCTTTGCACTTGTTTCTTTCTCATCCGCAGCTTTCTTGGCAGCTGCTTTCTTTGCGGCCGGCTTCTTTGCCGCCGGCTTCTTTTCTTCTGTCTCAGATGCCGCAGTCTTCGAGGATGCCTTCTTAGCGGTACTCTTTTTCGCGGGCTTTGCAGCCTTGACAGCTTCTTCCGTTTTTTCTGTCAGCTCCTTTTTGATTTCAGCGGAATCTGTCACTTCAGTCTTTAACTTTTTGGTTGCCAACTTGATACCTCCCTAAGCGAACCGTGGTTCACAAAAACAATTGAGTCGCCATGCAGTAAATCATTGCTGCATAAAAGTCCATTTGATGATATTTTAACACAAAATCGCAGATCTGTGAATCTTAGCGTTGTTTCAAATTAATATCGTGATAAATGTAACACCCGGCAGAATCTCCCGGAACGAACAAGATCCCCTTCTGCAGACATCTCTGTCATGCAAGAAAGGGATCGTAATGTTGATATAAAGTATAATGCCGCCGGCCGCGGTATCAGTTATGCACGATGACCGGCATGCCGACCCAGGCAACGCTGTAGATTGCTCTCGCAGCGTCATAAGGCATGTTTACACAACCGTGTGAACCACCCTGCTGATAGATCGTGCCGCCGAAAGAGCTGCGCCATCCGGCGTCGTGCAGGCCTTGTCCGCCGTTGAAAGGCATCCAGTAGTTCACCCAGCTCTTATATTTTGTGCCGTTATCATTGTAGCCCTGAAGATAACGGTTGGTCTCCTTGGAATTGATCTTGAAACGGCCCACCTTGGTCGGATGCGCCCAGGCATTGCCGGTGACGCAGGGGGTAGCCACAACAAGATCGTTGCCGATATAGCAGTAAACCGTCTGATTGGGTATATCCACTTCAACACAGCTGATACCGTACGGGTTCGGCCGCGCCATGTCGATCGAAGGCTGTGCCGGAACAGGTGGGGCATCCGCTATCTTTTTACCGCTCTCATCAACCGTGCACCCATCAGGCGTCACGCCGTTCTGATAGCAGGAACCCATCGGATGTCCTTCCACTGTCTGCTCTGCCAGATAATAATCCGCGCCGTCAATGTTTTTCCAACCGGTCTGCATCACGCCTTCTGCATTAAACCAGTACCAACGGTCGCCGATGTTTGCCCACTTACCCTTGGTGTAAAAGCCGAACTGCATGTACTGCCATGCGCCGTCTTCACGCTGCACCCAGCCGTTCGCACCGGGACCGGTGCTGTCTGCGGAGATCACCGCATCCGGCAGCGTGTCTGCTTTGGCGCTGATACTTCCTGCGCCGGCAGCCGCAAAAACGACCGCACACACAAGTACTGCCGCGCCTCTTGCCGCATACTTCAGAACATGGTTCAACAGATCGGATTTCATTCTCAAAGCTTTTTCCTCCCAACCGCAGTCAAATTACTACACTGCCGTGATGTCTCGGGTTTCCGTCAATTCCATTTTTCGGTTGCACCCGCTTAACATTGTAACACGTTCATGTGTAAAAGTAAAAGCGGGTCACGAACATTGACAGATTATTGTAAGCTTTCGTGGAAGATCGCCTGCATAAATGCCTGCGGATCAAACTCCTGCAGGTCCTCCGCGTGCTCACCTACGCCGATATACTTGACCGGGATATCAAATTCGGAGGAAATAGCAATGACAATGCCGCCCTTTGCGGAACCATCCATCTTTGTAAGGATGATGCCGGTCGGTTCACATACAGATGCAAATTCCCTGGCCTGCGAGATCGCATTCTGCCCCGTCGTTGCGTCAAGCACGAGCAAAACCTCTTTTTTCGCGTCCGGAAGGCTTCGCTCCAGGATACGGTTGATCTTGCCGAGTTCCTCCATCAGATTTTTCTTATTGTGAAGACGCCCGGCTGTGTCACAGATAAGGATATCCGCTTTACGGCTCTCAAATGCCTGTACTGCGTCATAGATGACTGCCGCAGGATCAGAGCCCTCGGGTTTTGAAACGATGTCGACGCCGGCACGTTCCGCCCAGACCTCCAACTGTTCGATCGCGGCCGCGCGAAAAGTATCCGCCGCGGCAAGGATGACCTTTTTCCCGGCATTTTTATAATTCATCGCAAGCTTGCCGATCGAAGTCGTCTTGCCGACGCCGTTTACGCCGATCACGAGGAGGACCGCCTTGGAGTCTATGAAGTCATATGCGCCTTCACTGGGACGGATCTGCTCGGAGATCGTTTCTACAAGCGCCTGCCTGACCTCTTCCGGACGGTGCAGATGTTCTTCCCGGACTCGTTCCTTCATGCGGCTTAAGATCTCATCGGTGGCCTTCATGCCGACATCCGCCATGATCAGCACTTCTTCAAGTTCTTCGAAGAAATCGTCATCGACCTGCGAATAATCTCCGAACACCGAATCGAGTCCGTTTGCTATGTTGGAGCTGGTCTTGCTCAGCCCCTGCTTCAGACGTTCAAAAAATCCCATCGTCTTCCTCTGTGTCTTTCTGTTATCGTAGCTTTCTTTAACTCAGCTGGTCACTGACCAGGTCAACGCTGACGAGCTTCGTAATGCCCTTTTCCTGCATCGTAACGCCGTACAGCCGGTCCGCGGACTCCAGGGTGCCGCGGCGGTGGGTTATCACGATAAACTGGGTACGGGCCGTCAGCTTATGCAGATAAGAAGCAAATCTTGTAACGTTGGAATCATCCAGAGCTGCCTCGATCTCATCGAGCAGGCAGAACGGTGACGGCTTCAGGTTCTGGATCGCAAAAAGCAGCGCAATGGCCGTGAGAGCCTTTTCACCGCCGCTCAGCTGCATGATATTCTGCAGCTTCTTTCCGGGCGGCTGCACGGTGATCGCTATGCCCGCCTCCAGTTCATCTTTACCTGTTTCTTCTGCCGTCTCCGGATCATAAACAAGCTCCAGATCTGCCGTACCGCCTCCGAAGAGTTCCGCGAACACACGCTGGAACTGGCTGCGGATCAGCTTGAACTGCTCGTCAAACTGCTTCTTCATGCCTTCATCAAGTTCACGCACGATGTCGAGGATCGCGTTTTCCGACTCGACCAGATCCGCATGCTGTGCGGTCAGGAACTCATAGCGTTCCGAAACTTCCTTATACTCGTCGATTGCCTGTACGTTAACAGGGCCGAGCTTCTTGATCTCGCTCCGGACACTGCCGAGCCGCTGGCGGATCTTAGTGGTGCTGCCGAGCGTCTCATCAAAAAACGCCTTTGCCGTGCCGAGCGTCATTTCATATTCGCCCCAGATGTAGTCTGTATGGGCATCGAGCTTCTGCTGATCCTTATCCAGCTGATTCTCGAGACGAAGGAGTTCCTTCTGCAGTTCCAGGATCTCCGAGTTCAGTTCTTCCCTGCGGCTTACAAATGCCGACTGTGAGCCCGCAAGTTCTTCCTTGCGGCTGACAGCCGCCGTGA
>JAFTBX010000084.1 GCA_017455005.1 Lachnospiraceae bacterium
ACCACCACGACGATCATGACGACGAAGATGAGCATGAGCATCATCACCATCACCACCATCATCACGGACATGACGCGGATGAGATCTTTGAGTCTTACGGCTGGACCAACGTGCCCCCGATCAGCAGGGAAAAGCTTGAGCAGACGCTCAAGACGATCTCTGACAGAGATGACATCGTCATCCTGCGCTCCAAGGGCATGGTCAAGGCTGCGGACGCGGACACCTGGTATTACTTTGATATGGTACCCGGTGAGTACGAGATCCGTGAGGGCGCGCCGGATTATACCGGCAAGGTGTGCGTGATCGGAAGCGATCTGCATGAAGATGAACTGAAGGCACTCTTTTTCTGAGTTTGCCCTGAGGAAAGTCTGCACAGATCGAGCTGCAGAACATGTGGAAAGAGTTGATTATTCATGGCAGACATTATTCAAAATGATGAGATCCCCGTATTCCTGATCAATGGTTTTCTGGATGCGGGCAAAACGTCTTTCATCGCTTATACGATCAGTGAGGAGTATTTCCATATCGATGGCAATACGCTCCTGATCGTGGGCGAAGAAGGCGAGACAGGATACGATGAAAGGCTTCTGAAAAGGGAGCATACAACGCTTGTTACGGTCGACAGCCGTGAGGCGCTTACAAAGGAATACCTTGCCCAGCTCGGCGCCATGACCAAGGCCGAGCGCGTGCTGATAGAGTATAACGGCATGTGGCCGGATCCCGGCCTTCTGGATATGCCGGACAGCTGGGTGATGTATCAGCAGATCACGGTCATGGACGGCAGCACACTGGGACCGTATCTCGCGAACATGCGTTCGCTGATGGGACCGATGCTCAGAAATTCTGAACTCTGCATCGTCAACCGCTGTGACGGCAAGACCAACGAAGAGCTGCAGGAGTATAAGAAGGCTCTGCGCCCGATGCTCCTGAAGGGCTCCATGATCGTTATGGAAAATAAATACGGCGAGGTAGAACTGGCTACGCTGGATGAGGATCTTCCCTATGATGTCAGCGGCAGCAACGTTGTACTTGAGCCGGAAGACTATGGAACATGGTTCTTTGACGCAAAGGATTACCCTGAGCGCTATCAGGGAAAGACGGTCGAGTTTACCGCGCAGATCCGTAAGTCAAAGCGCTTTGAAAACGGTATTTTTGTTCCGGGGCGTATGTCTATGACCTGCTGCGAAGCCGATATGACGTTCCTGGGCTATCTTGCTTATTATAAGGGACTGGACGCTTATCGCGACGGCACATGGGTACATATCAAAGCACAGTTCGAGATCCGCAACCGCAAAGAATATGAAGGCGAAGGACCGTTCCTGGTGGTACAGTCCATGAGCCTGACGGGTCCGATCAGCGAGCCTGCAGGATTCTGACCAGATGGCGGAATACAGTAACTACAAAGTCATAACGAAGCCCGGATCGTCCGATGTGGAGGTGAAAAAGTCTCACTTTTTGACCTCGTTAAAATGCTGCCGGACGGAAGATGAGGCAAAGGCTTTTATCGATGAGGTCCGGAAGGCCAACCGGGATGCACGGCATAACTGCTTCGCGATGCGGATCGGCGCTCCGGACAGTGTTTTTGAACGCTTCAGTGATGACGGTGAGCCGCAGGGAACTGCTGGCCGTCCGATGCTGGAGATCCTGAAAGGGAACGGGCTTTGTGATGTCTGTGCCGTCGTTACACGGTATTTCGGAGGTACGCTGCTCGGAACAGGCGGGCTGGTGCGGGCATATTCCGATTCTCTGAAGGAAGCAGTCGCGGCGTCGGATATCTCCGCGCTTTCTGCGGGATACAGTGTCGCGATCCGCTGTGACTACAGCACTGCTAACCGCATCCAGCGGTTTGCCGCGGGACTCGGCATTTTCAGCATGGAAGAAAACTACGGCGCAGACTGCGAACTGATCTATCTGATCCCGGAAGAAGACGCGACTCAATTTGCCGCGAAGGTAACGGAAATGAGCGCGGGATCAGCCGAGGTTTCCATGAGGGAGCGCGTGCTCTACTACGGCAAGGAACATCCAGCCATTTACGCTCAATTGCCGGTCGCAGACTGATATCTGCCTGCTGCCTGCAACGGAGGAAAAAGATGATCAATTTTCAGGAAGAGATCAAGCGTTTCAAACCGTCGCTTGACGTCGATAATATCGAAGATGTGATCACCGGTATCGATCTTACCGATATGGGTGATCTTATGATGCAGCTGGCGCAGAACGCGTCGGACGCAAAAGCCGCGAAACAGGACTCCCGCAGAGCGGAGAGAAGAGAGACAGACGGCCTGAACGATGAGATTTGACACTGACCTCAGGAAAATTGCAAATGCCTATTATAACAGGGGCCTGGAGCGAGCACAGCTGCAGGACTTGAGCGGCGCCGCGATCTATCTTAAGGAAGCGCTGCGCTTTGATAAGTACTGTACCGATGCGCGCAATCTTCTGGGCCTCATCTTTTTTGAACTGGGTGAAACTGCCGACGCGCTTGTCCAGTGGGTCATCAGTCTGAACCTGGACCCGGAAGATAACGACGCGGACCGCTATCTGGATGAGATCCAGCGGAAACCTGCCGTGCTTGCGAACGCTTCATCAGTCGTCAAGCGGTTTAACCAGGCGCTTTTCCTGGCCCAGAACGGACAGGAAGATTTCGCGGTTATCGAACTGAAGGATATCACCCAAAAGAGTCCGAAGTATGTCAAGGCGCAGCTGCTGCTCGCGATCCTTTACATGCAGAATTCGGACAACATCAAGGCCGGCCATGCGCTGATGCAGGTCCTGAAGGTGGACCGCAACAACCCGCAGGCACTGGTCCTGATGGACGAAGTTAAAAAACGTACCGGCAGAGCGGATATCGAGCGTTCCAAGCTGATGAATGCGTATTCGCACCGTCAGATGGAAGACGATGACGTCATACTTCCCAAGGCGAAGAAACAGGCAAGCGTTGACCAGATCCTGATCTTTTTGCTTGCCGGGATTGTGGTCGGTCTCCTCAGCTTTTACCTGTTGATCCTTCCGACGATCCGGAAGGGGTACCGGGATGAACTGAACCGCAACATCATGGACAACAGCCAGGAGCTGAGCGGTCTCAACGCGGATTACGCGCGTCTGAAACAAAATTACGACGAGCTGACTGTGAACTACGCGGACGTCAGTCAGAAGCTGAAGGCTTATGAAGAGGAAAATGCTGCCTTTACTTCCATGTATGAGAAGCTTAATTCGATCATTGCGGATTTCAACGACGGTGATATCTTAAGTGCCGTGAACTCTTATCTGGAAGTTGATCGTGAACGTGCTTCCCAGGAGCCGCTTTTGAGCCAGCTTCATGAAGTGGACCGCGTCATCATTAACGACGGCTTCAATACGGTCGTGGAGATGGGTACAAAGGAATGGAACGGCGGCAATAAAGAGCAGGCGGAGTATTATTACAAGCTCGCACTGCAGGTCAAGGGAGATGATCCCGAGGCCATGTACCTTCTCGCAAGGCTGCTTCAGTCTGAAGACAGGATCACGGAGGCAAACGCACTGTTTGACCGGATCGTCGGCGAGCATCCAGAGAGCCGTTATGCCGCAAGAGCTATCGAGGCGCGCGGCTATTAAAATTAAACGTGTGATCTGACCCGGGAAACGGGTGTTATGTATAGAGAGTGTTAGGAGTTAGAACAGTTTATGAGTGTTGAAAAAAGAGAAGACATCCGTAATGTAGCCATTATCGCGCACGTTGACCACGGTAAGACTACCCTGGTCGATGCGCTGCTGCATCAGAGCGGCATTTTCCGGGAGAATCAGGAAGTAGCGGAACGTGTCATGGATTCCAATGCCATCGAGCGCGAGCGCGGCATCACGATCCTGAGCAAAAACACGGCGATCAGCTATAAAGGCCATAAGATCAACATTGTTGACACACCGGGCCATGCTGATTTCGGTGGAGAGGTCGAACGAGTTCTCAAGATGGTCGACGGCGTCGTACTGCTGGTTGACGCCTTTGAGGGACCGATGCCGCAGACCAAGTTCGTTCTCGGAAGAGCCATGGAACTTGATCTTCCGGTCGTCGTCTGCGTAAACAAGATCGACCGTGACGGCGCGCGTCCGCAGGAAGTTGTAGACGAGGTACTCGAGCTGCTGCTCGACCTCGGCGCTTCTGACGAGCAGATCGACTGTCCGTTTGTTTTTGCCTCTGCAAGAGCCGGTGCTTCTTCCATGGATCCGGATGTGCCCGGAGAGAACATGGAGCCGCTGCTGGATACGATCCTGGAGCACATTCCCTGCCCGGTCGGCGATCCCGACGCACCGCTGCAGATGCTGGTCTCCACAATCGATTATAACGAATATGTCGGCCGTATCGGCGTGGGTAAGGTCTCCAACGGCGTGATCCGCGTGAACCAGTCGGTCGTACTTTGCAACCACCATGATCCGAGCAAAATGGTTCGGACCAAGGTTTCCAAACTCTATGAATATAACGGCCTCGCGCGCACGGAGGTGACCCAGGCAACTATCGGTTCCATCGTCGCGATCTCCGGTATTCCCGAGATCCATATCGGCGATACGCTCTGCGCGCCGGATCATATCGAGACGATCCCGTTCCAGAAGATCTCGGAGCCGACGATCGCCATGTACTTCATGGTCAATGACAGTCCGCTGGCAGGTACGGAAGGAAAATACGTCACTTCCCGCCATATCAGAGACAGACTGTACCGTGAGCTCAACACCGACGTATCGCTCCGTGTCGAGGATACCGACAGTGCGGACTGCTTCAAGGTCTCCGGCCGCGGCGAGCTGCACCTGAGCGTCCTGATCGAGAATATGCGCCGCGAGGGTTATGAGTTCGCTGTTTCCAAGGCGGAGGTCCTTTATAAGCAGGACGAAAACGGAAAACGCCTTGAACCGATGGAGACGGTTTATATTGATGTGCCGGAAGAGTTCAGCGGCACCGTTATTCAGAAGCTGACGCAGCGCAAGGGCGAGCTTTCCGGCATGACGCCGGTAGGCACCTCCAACGTGCGTTTGCAGTTCGCGATCCCGTCCCGCGGTCTCATCGGATATCGTAACGATTTCCTGACGGACACCAAGGGCAACGGCATCATGAACACCGCATTTGAAGGTTATGGCCCCTATAAGGGAGACTTAAGCTATCGTCCGACGGGCTCCATCATTGCCTGTGAGGCGGGTGAGGCAATCACCTACGGCCTGTTTAACGCACAGGAGAGAGGCACGCTCTTTATCGGACCCGGCGCCAAGGTCTATAACGGTATGGTCGTCGGCCAGTCTCCCAAAACAGAAGATGTTGAGATCAATGTCTGCAAGACCAAGAAACTGACCAACACCCGTGCGTCAGGTTCCGATGAAGCGCTTCATCTGACCCCGCCGAGGATCATGTCTCTTGAGCAGTGCATGGACTTTATCGATACGGATGAGCTTCTGGAAGTTACGCCGAAGTCTTTAAGGATCCGTAAGAAGATCCTGGATCCGCTTCTCAGAAAGAGAGCTTCCTTCCGCAAATCATAAGTAACTGTTTTATGCTGCCGTTTCTGCCTGCCCGGCCTTAAGTAAGGCCGGGATAGTATCTCGGAGGTATGATTATGTTTCATGGATACGTTAAAACAGCTGCCGCAACGCCGAAACTGATCGTTGGAGACGTGGATTATAACGTTTCCGAGATCATTGACCGTATGTATGAAGCCGCGGATGAGGGCGTTCGGATCATTGTATTTCCGGAACTTTGTATCACCGGCGCAAGCTGCGGCGACCTGTTCCGGCAGGAGCGTCTGATCGAGGCAGCCAAACTTGGACTGCAGGATATCGTAGACGCAAGCACGGATCTGGATATGCTCATCTTTGTAGGACTTCCGTGGGAAAAGGACGGCAAGCTCTACAATGTGACGGCAGCGGTAAAGAGCGGCGAGCTGCTGGGCCTGGTCCCGAAGGTGATTACCGACACGGACAGCGCGGTCAGCGAAGTGCGCTGGTTTGAGAGCGGCGCCGAGGTTCCGGAGCTGATCGATGCTCAGATCTTCTTCGGTGGCCTTGATTATGATGAAGATGACGACGATGAAGATGTTTTCCATATCCCCGGTGAGGAGTATGATCCCGGAGAGGGAATGGAACTTTCCATCGAAGATGATGATGAAGAAGATGACGAAGACGCGGTCGAAGTGATCGGCGTCATTGAG
>JAFTBX010000085.1 GCA_017455005.1 Lachnospiraceae bacterium
AAGCTCCCCTCTTCCGCTGCGGTTCCGCCGCTTGTATACGTCGATCTTTACGAACAGTGCTTTGCCGCCGGCTGTACGGACCTCATCCATGTCAGCCTCAACGGTTCCGGCTCTTCCACATATTCCAATTCCGTCCTTGCCCGTGATATGTTCTACCAGGATCATCCCGAAGCGGAAGAAAGCTTCCGGATCCATCTGCTTGACGGGAACACCTACAGCATGGGCTATGGCCTCGGCGTAGTACAGGCAGCGCGCATGGCAGCCGCGTTTAACAAAGAGCATGCGGATACACCCGCCCAAACGTCTGTTCCTGCGCCTGTGCAGGACATCCTCGATTTCCTCGATGACTGGATCAAGCATAACGTCGTACTCTTCGTCCCGACAGAACTCAGCTTCGTCCGCAAGTCCGGCCGCATCTCCGGCGCGGCGGCGCTCATCGGCGACGCGCTCGGGTTAAAGCCGATCATCACCTTTGAGGACGGCGCCGCGAAAACGCTTGAAAAGGTGCGCGGAGAAAAGGCCGCGATGCACGGACTGCTGCGTCTGATGAAGAACACCCGCAAGCCCGGCACCCCGATCGCCATCGTCGGCGGCGCGGATGAAGGGCTCAACGCCTCCTGGAACGATATGGTCCGCCGTGAGATCACAGATACGGAGGATATCACGGACGCACTGCTCGGATGCGTCATCATGATTAACTCCGGACCGCGCGCCTTCGGCATCATTTACAGGATCTGATCCAATTCCTTATACTCTGCAGCAAAAACAGGGCTGGGATATCGGCAAATGCCGTTTCCCAGCCCTTTATCATCTTATTCGTTAATTTCGACAGCTCTGTCTGATGTATTATATCAAAGACCGCGCGTCAATGTGATCCGATCAGACCAGTCCGTTCAGCCACTGCTCCAGAATCGGCTCCGGCATGAAACCGACCTTGGTGTCGGCGATCTCACCCTTCTTCAGCACAAGCAGTGCCGGGATGTTCTGAATGCCGTACTTCGCAGCCAGATCCATGTTTTCATCTACATCACAGTTATAAAATGCGATCTTGCCTGCAAACTTCTCGCTTAAGGACTCCACGACCGGGGCCACCATTGAGCAGGGGCCGCACCATGTTGCGGAAAAATCGATGAATGCAATATCCTCAGCCATCGCTGCTGCTGCATCGTTGTTGACTATCTTCTGTACCATCTTTCATTACCTCCACGTTTATTTTATGCCCCCGGTGTTAAAAGTCCTGCATTAACACCTGATGCTATTTTATCATCTTTCATGTCAATATCAAGTGTCTGATCGGACTTCACAGTATCAGGCCGTTCTGCTCCATCATGGAGAAGCCGGGGTCCACAGCCTGACAGCGAGGGTGTTGCTAAATGATTCGAAGGATCCGGCCCGGGGGCGGACCGGTGGAGATTCGAAGCTGTCAGGCTGTGGACCCCTCCTCAGTTATAATGGAACTCTTACTGAGTTACTCCCTGAATCGTGATGCACGTTATCTGCGAACGTGCCTGGTTTCTGTTTGATTTATATGTCGGACCCCGCTTTTGTTTAAGTGAGATCCGTTCCTGGTATAGTATCAGGCTCTCTTCATCTTATCGAGATAAGCCACTGCCGAAAGTGCGGCGACGTTGCCCTCACCTGCGGACTTGATGTACTGATACGGAGTACCGGTCACATCACCTGCGGCGAAGCATCCGGGAAGGCTTGTAGCCATCTGGCGGTCGACCGCTACGTGGTTGTTCTCGACTTTGATGCCCGGTACGAGCTTATCAGGTGCCACGCTCTGACGGAGTACAAAAACGCCGTCGGTCTTATATGTATTGCCTTCTGCAGTGCGGACGACCTTGTTCATCATGGTCTCGCCCGGCTCAATCGCAACAGGCTTTTCCGGGATCACCCTCGTACGCGCGCCGAAGCGCTCCGCATCCGGCATACCGGCATTCTCAGATGCATCCGTCTTATACATCGGGAAGTAGAGAACTTCCTCGCAGACCTCGCTTAAGAAACGCGCTTCCGCTTCTTCTTCCTCTGTATAGCCGATCACGATCGCCTTCTTGCCGCGATAAAGCGGTGCGTCGCAGGTCGCGCAGTAGCTGACGCCTCGGCCGAGGTACTCGTCCTCGCCCGGAAGCATCCGGCTTGTGCTGACGCCGCTTGCGAGGATGACCGTGGATGCCTCATACATCCCGGCGCCGCCCTGCAGCATGAAGTAATCTCCCATTGCATAGACGGCATTGATCCTGTCCTCGGTAATGCCGATGCCCATGCTGTCCAGATGCGCCTTGAAGGCGGCAGCCATGTCTTCACCCTTGATATGGGGAAGGCCCGGATAGTTCTGGATCTCATGTGCCTTGACCATCTTTGCGCTTAAATCGGCTGAACCGATCAGGATGATCTTTTTATTGCGGATCGTGGCTGTGATCGCTGCGGAAACGCCTGCAGGACCTGTGCCGAGGATCGCGATATCATATCTTGCCATATCCGTTCACCATGTCCTTTCCGAGTTTCGCCTGATCAGCCGAGCAGCTTCTCAACGCACTCTCTTACCTTCTTCATGTCTGCTGTCGGCTCAAAACGGGCGACAACATTGCCCTCACGGTCAACCACAAACTTGGTAAAGTTCCACTTGATGTCCGGATTTTTCTTATAGTCCTTGTCGATCTTGGCAAGCATCGCTGTCATCGCAAGGCCTGCCGGGCTCATGCCGAATCCCTCGAAGCCCTTCTGCTCCTTCAGGAAAGCGTAAAGCGGAAGCTGATTCTCGCCGTTGACATCGGACTTCTTCATCTGCGGGAACTGTGTGTTGTAATGGAGCGTGCAGAACTCATGGATCTCTTCATCCGTTCCCGGAGTCTGTCCCGCAAACTGGTTGCACGGGATATCCAGGATCTCGAGTCCCTTGTCATGCAGGTCCTCATACATGCTCTCCAGGTCCTTATAATGCGGCGTAAATCCGCAGCCGGTTGCGGTATTGACAACCAGAACGACCTTTCCTTCAAAGCCCTTCAGAGAAACCTCTTCGCCCTTTGCGTTCAGTACGCTGTAATCATAAAATTTCATAACCGCCCTCCTAGTTTAAAAGAAAAATGTGACCAAAATTTGAACATTTATATACGTGCCATAATTGTCATCAATATTGATGACACAATAATTATATTTGATTAAATATTATTTGTCAATATGTTTTATAAAAAAAAGAAAAGACCCGAAGGCCTTCTCTTTTATGTCAGTCACATTTTGCCGTTATACCGTATACAAAGCATCGTCATATCATCGAACTGCTCTGCGCTGCCGCGGAACGCGGACGTGCTTTTACTCATAGCGTCGATCAGCACCGTCGGATCGTCGGATCCTGTATCATTAAGCGCCTGCGTCAGCCGTTCTGTTCCGTAAAACTCTTCTTTCTCGTTGTTTGTCTCCGGAATGCCGTCAGTATAGACAAAGAGAACATCTCCGGGGTGAAGCGCGAGCTCATAATCCTTATAAGCCATGCCTTCCATGCCGCCGACGACAAATCCGTGCTTATCCTTGAACAGACGGTAAATGCCGTCGCCTCCGCGAAGCACCGGGTACTCATGTCCGGCACTGGCGCAGGTCATCACGCCTGTACGGGTATCGAGAATACCCATCCACACCGTCACAAACATCTTGGACTTATTGTTCCGGCTGAGCTGGTCATTTACTTCCGCCAGGACCCTGGCCGGTGTACCGCCGTTTCTTGCCTGGGTCCGCAAAAGGATCATCGAGGACATCATGACGAGCGATGCCGGGATGCCTTTTCCGGAAACGTCCGCGATGATCAGCGCCAGATGGTCGTCATCGATCAGGAAGAAGTCATAGAAATCGCCGCCAACTTCACGGGCGGGCTGCATGAACGCATACAGTGTAAAGTCAGTACGGTCCGGAAACGCCGGCCAGTCGCTTTGCAGCATGGATGACTGGATATTGGCTGCAAGCTCCATCTCCGTTCCGACCCTTGCCTTCTCGGCTGTCAGGGCCTCGAGGTCCTCCGTGTACCGTACCATTCTGGTCTGCATACCGCGGATCGTCTGGTAGAGGTCATTGATCTCATCATTGGAGTGAATGTCCACATTGATCACGTCATCCATCGTATATCTGTCCGAGTTTTTTCCAAAGCCTCTTGTGGCTCTGGTCAGAAGCTGCAGCGGTCTGACAGCGACCCTGCGGATCAGGAACAGATTGATCAGGATACAGAAGCCTGTCAGGAGCAGCACGAAAACGATACTGTTCACAAGAAACATATGGCGTTCCCTGATGATCTGATCCATGCTGATATCTATGCCCGCAAGCGCGCACATCTTTCCGGAACCGGGCAGTATCAGCGGTTCATACGCCGTACACAGCCATCCGTAGCTGCAGTGGTAAACCGTTGCCGGGATCTTCTGATAGTCCGACGTATAAGCATAAAACTCCGGGATATCTTCATCACAGGCTCCGACGCCGAGTGCGCCGAGGTCCGGATCTGCCAGTGTATAGAACTCGCCGTCTTCAAGGTACTGAAGATACGCGTAGGTGATCTCGGAATCATTCATCAGTATCTGAAGCTCGTCATAAAATTCCTTATAATCGCTGTAGAGGGAATACTTTGCGATTTCTTCCCTGGACAGCTCTGAATCATGCAGGACCGAATAGAAAACGCTGTCCGGAATGCCGTATCCCGGCGTGTTTTCCATCCATTCCACGATGATGTCCCCATCGTTTAAACTGACCGCCTTTTCACGCACTTTCCTGAAGGTATCCGTATGGAGACAGTCTTTCATGTACTGTGCGGCACGGGAATCCATGACCCTGGCGGCGGACCAGGCAGCTTCCTGTGCCCGCTGATAATAATGCTGCGTGACGCGGTCTGCCTGGATCTTATAAACGATCGCAAGCAGGCCTGCTGCCACTGTAAGGATCATGATGATCGTGACCAGGTTCAGTTTTGCCGCAAGCCGGAATCTTCTCTTTTCAGTTTTTTTGCCTTTCAGGGTCTCCATAAAGTGATCTGACTTTCCTTATCGGATCAGCGCGCCCATCGGGACAACACCGCTTGCCTGATAGTTCCATTTCCATGCCGCAGGATCATAGTACCATCCGGAGGTTCCGGAAGGCTGTTCATTAAAGTGGTATTTCACGCCGCCGATCACCCGCTGGCCGACTGCCATCGCGCCCGAAGCAGGATCCAGGTAATACCTGTATCCGTCCGCGGGATCCGTAAACCATCCGGTGACCATCGCGCCGTTTCCGGCTGCAAATGCCGGCTGCACCGCCAGACTGAACGCAAGTATCGCCGCAAGAACGCCGCGTTATTTTTTCACCCTCAGGTCACGACTCACTTGTTTCTCCCCCTTTTACGGACCGGACGATCCTTCCTTCCCAAAACTCCACTGCTCCGGCCATGATGATAGTTGATGCTTAAAGCTGATTCACGCCTATGCAGGCAATGTCTCAGCCCTCGTACTCGAAGGACATGCGGTAGATCGCAAGCATATCCTCGTAGGCAAGGTCCTTATACCCCGGTACCACGCGGCTCTTTCCGAAGCTGCACATCTCAGCCAGCGTCTCCAGTTCCTCTTCCTTAATGCTGAATTCACGGATGCTCAACGGCATACCGAGTTCCCTGTAGTACGCTTCCTGACGGCGGATGCCTTCCATGACCGTACGCTCCGGATGCTCAAAGTCTTCCTGAACGCCCCAGACATTGACCGCGAAGCGGACAAAGCGGCTCATGCAGTTTTTATAGACATAACGCGCCCAGCTGCCCCAGAGCGCCGCAAGACCCGCGCCGTGCGTGATGTTGGTATGGAGACCGGAAAGCTCATGCTCCAGCTGGTGAACCTGCAGAAGCCATCTGCGGCCGCTGCCGGTAAGGTCATTATGCGCAAGTGAAGATGCCCACATCATGTTGCCCCTTGCCGCATAGTTTTCCGGCTCGTAAAAAGCGATCCGGCCGTTTTTGATGATCGTGCGGAGAACTGCTTCCGCCAGCGCGTCTGTCAGGTCCGTATCCTCTCCCGGGGAGAAGAAACGTTCCATGGTGTGCATGGCGATATCCACCGCGCCGCAGGCCGTCTGATACTTGCTGACGGTATAGGTAAGCTCCGGGTTCTCAATCGTAAACTGCACGCGGTTGAGACGTGAGTTGTAGCCGCGCTTTAAGTTGGTTTCAGGATTGGTCACGACGCAGGATTCGCTCATCTCGGAACCGGCTGCCGCCAGCGTCAGGATGACGCCCTTCGGGAGCGTCTTCGCCGGAGTCGCTTTCTTGAGGGAGAAATCCCATACATCCACATCCGGATTGGCCGCGCCGTTTGCGATATCCTTCGCGGAGTCAATGACGGAACCGCCGCCGACCGCGAGGACAAAGTCCACCTTTTCCTTCAGGCAGAGCGCGATGCCTTCCCTGACTTTCGGAAGCTCCGGGTTCGCCTGTACGCCGCCGAACTCCACATATTCAATTCCTTCGGCCTCCAGACATTTCCTTACCTTTCCGAGCAGACCGCTTCTTTCCGCGCTCTGTCCGCCATAATGAAGCAGGACCGTTGTGCCGCCGAACTCTTTAACCAGTTTGCCGACATTTTCCTCCTGTCCTTTTCCAAACAAAACTCTCGTAGGAGTATAAAACTCAAAAGTCTCCATATTCTTCCCTTTCTGAATAAGTTTTGTTGATATGTGCCTCAGATATATGCACCGGCTCCTGCCGGATACTATTAATAATAGTAATACCGCTTTAAAGAAGCGGGATGTTTTCACGCTCGCAGAGCAGCTTCAGCTCACGGTTTACGATACGGCGGACAGCACGGTAGTCAATTTCCTTGCATTCCGCCACGATCAGCAGCGTCACGGTGTTCTGACGCGGGATAATGTTGCGGTCATTGATGCCATTGACGCCCGAATAATTCGGCCCGCTGATGATCTTGTCATACTTTGCGCCGATCTTCGGCAGCTCCCTCTTCAGGATCTCCTCGATCCGAAGCAGCGGTTCTGATGCCGGAACCGCCAGTTCGATCCAGTACCAGGAGTTCATCCGCGTCTTGTTCACAACGTTTTTGATGTTGTTATTGTTGACGATCTTGATGTTGCCGCCGGTATCGATGATCTTGGTCGTCCGGACGCCGATCTCCTGGATCGTACCCTGGAAATCATCGATGACTACGATGTCCCCGACCTGGAACTCGCCTTCAAAAACGATGGCAACACCTGCCAGTATGTCGGATACCATGTTCTGGGCGCCCAGTGAAAGCGCCAGTGTAACCAGTCCCAGGGACGCCAGAACGGTGCCGGTCGGGAAGCCCAGGTAACTGAAGACATTGTAGAGCACCACAAACACCATGATGTACTGGATGAAGTTGAGGAGCAGTCTGCAGATCGTTTCGCCCTTGCTGTCCAGGAACCGGGAAAGTGTCTCCAGAACTCTCCTGCTGATGATCACGAACAGGAACGCGCCGAGACACACGATCCCGATCGCGCAGAACGAAAACAGGTTCGGTCCGCGCATCCAGTCGCCGTGAAGGATGTAATTAAAAAGCTCGTAGGCATCATCACCGGAAAGATTTGTAAAGTACATCATGACCAGGTAGAAAACAAAGATCAGGCACAATGCCATCCTTGCCACGATACCGGCCTGCTGCTCCGGCAGCATGTTCAGCCAGTCGGAAATCTTCCGCATCCAACGTCTGGACGGATCTATGGTCAGTCTGGTCCGTCCATCCTCTGAGAGTACGTCGATTACATCTCCATCCTGCGGAGGATCACCGACCTCTGACAAACGTTCAAATTCCTTCTGCGTATAACCACGCATTAGAATCATGATCAGGATCATCGCGGTCACCAGAAATCCCGCCGCCGCTGTAAATGCATACAGGAACAGATGCCGGAATACCCGTGAGGCTTCGGCAACATAGTAGTAGACCGACGAATCCCTTTTTTCTGTCAGGATATAGCTGTACCGGCCGTTGACCATGGCAAAATCCATGTAGCCGTTTTTCAGGCTGTCTTTCTCCAGCCCGTAATCAGTCACATTGCCGCCGACAAGTGCCGCATTGCTCGAATACCCGATCTCACCGGTCTCTTCATCCGCAGAAAAGCAGATCGTACCGTCATCTGTCAGAATAGCAAGTCTGTTGTCGGTCTCGTTTGCGCCGCCATGCTGCGTCATGCCGGGATCGACAGCCATGATCAGTGCTCCGTGCATGCCGGTGTCCTCTTCCTTCGGCATCGTAACGCCGATCAGCTGGCGTGTAAGACCGGTCAGCTGGTCATACCCGGGCGTCTGCACGATATACGGCACGCCGTTTAAGAGACGGGTGAAACCGTTGAGATAACCGCCTTCCTTCTTTTCGATCGCAAATCCCGTATAATCCCGGTTGCAGGAAGTCATCCTGCCATTCGAATCAAAAAGCATGATATAGTCAACGTCCAGCGCATCGCAAAGCTTCTGAAGCCCGCTCCTTGATCCGAGATCCGGATACTCGGAGATCATCTTCGCCATCCGTTCTCCGAAGTAGGTATACCATTCTTCCTCTTCCCGGGCAGTCAGTTCATCTTTATACTACTCATTTTCCATCAGCTGGCCGAAAAGTGCCGAAAGAGAATCCTTGCCGGAAATAGTTTCCGCATGAAGAGCTCCTACAGCCTGAATGACCGTTGTCATCAGAAAGACGACCGCAGCACCGAGGATCGCTCCCGCAATGGCACGGCTCCTAAGCCTCTCGGGCGGATACCGTTTTTCCTGGCTTTCTGTCAGCTGATTGTCCCTGACAAAGAACTGTACGGAAGACACATAGACGATCAACACGGCTGCGTTCATCAGCATGATCAGCACGATAAAAAGAATGCGCGTGTCCCGTCCGGAATCGACATCATCGATCGGATATGCATAGAGCCACAGAAGTACGCCGACAGCAGATGAATCCCTGTAAACACAGACATAATCCTGCCCGTTAAAGTGCGCCACTTCGGGACGTTCCTGAAGCATTTCCTTCGTAATACCGAGTTCCGCGGCGCTTTTGCATCCCTTAAAATAAGTGGATTCATTACGGATCGGCAGACTGTCCTCTCTCAGATCGATATAAAGAAATCCGCCTCCATAGGTCTTTTCCGCGGTCTGCATCGCAGCATCGCTGTCACCGAGAACGCCCATATATTCGTAAAACTCCGTGCCCGGCGTCCGGTCAACATAGAAGACATTGTCCGAAATGGCGCTTACATACATAAGATAATGCTTGCTCATGTAATCGGCTTCATCCGTCACATGTTCTATATCATAAGGCGTGTCTTCCTGGTCCCAGGTCTCGGGATCATAGACCCTGCCCATACCGACATAATTGTATTTGTCGGCAAGACCTTCACGGATCTGTTCTTCGCTGATCTCTACAAAGTGCTCCGGCATGGCTGCGGGATAAACAACCTCTCCGTCCCGGATCTCTACAACGACGCCGTCATCAAATACACGCGGCCCGGTGTAGGCATCTCCTGCCACAAACCTCTGCAGCATAGCTGCCATGAAATTCACATTATGCGAGGCATTCTCATCATACCATTCATTATATTTCTGCAGGTCTGCCCCCATCTGGGTGAGCATGTCAGCCGCAAAGTCGATTTTTCGCTCACTGCGTTCATGTTGGTCAGAAAGAAACAGTTTGTTGTTCAGCTGTCCTATACCGAGACCCAGCAGGACCAGCATAATGACCGCTGCCAGGATCGCAATAATTGTTTTTTGGGTGAGATCTTTCATGAAACGCCCCCGAAATATTCTCAGATTTCCGGCGTGAAGCAGTTACCGAATCGTCCGGCGGAGAATATGCCTGAAAATGTACAACAGAAAAAAGACCGACACATATTCCGCCGTTTATAGAATATCACTATTCTTGTTCAATGAAAAGTGCATCCTGAGAAATCAGGATTTCAGAATGAACGCATAAAAAAAAGACGCCGCTATGGAAAAAAGCGTGCACATCCCCTCCTATGGTTTGATATGCTCCCTCTATGAGAGACAGTGAAAAATAAAAACACTGTCAAACATGGAGGGAGCAGTTTATATCTTAAGTCAGGATGCATCTTACACCCAGTGGTTTAAAAATGGCTCTTTTTGGAAGGCTGCTTCCGCATCAGCGCGGATGCGCTCCTGATCGAGCGTCAGCATTTCCCGATCCTTCATGACGAGGCGTCCGCCGATGACTGAATGCCTCACGTCCTGTCCCGTCGCGCTTTCCACGATTGTATGCAGGATGTTCTGCGTCGGCCACAGGTGCGGTGCGTCCATATCGAGGACAATGATGTCTGCCGCGGCGCCTTCCTTGATCCGGCCGGGTTTCTGATCCTCCATGAACAGAGCTGCCGCGCCTCCCTGCGTCGCCATCCAAAGGAGCGTTTCCGCGGGCATGACGTTGGGGTCGGCATTTTCCAGACCGCGCACCGCATTCATGAGGCAGCGGAACAGGCGGATCTCCCGGAAGATATCGAGACCGCCGTGGCCTGCGCCGTCGCTTCCGAAACCGCACGAGATCCCGCGAGGCAACATATCCGGCGTTTTTGGCACGCCTTTTCCGGAGTTTGAAAACGGGCAATGGGCGACTTTGATTTTGCGCGCCGCGACGATTTCCATCTCTTCCGGAGTAAGGTGAAGGCTGTGAACCGCAAGCATCTCAGGCGGGATCAGCCCTTCTTTTGCGAGCCAGACAAACGGGCGTTCGCCGTAGCGCTCTAAAAGCTCCGACACCTCGGAGGAGTACTCGTTCATATGGGTCTCGAAAGGCACGCCGTCCTCTGCTGCCGCCGCAAGCATTTCCCGATACATCTCTTCACTGACAGCGGTCGGAACCGTGACAGAGTAGATCGGGCGAAGCATGCCGTTCTGCCGTCCATCAAGAAATTGTTTCAGCTTCCGCTGGCGGGCAACGCCTGCCTCCGGAGAAGCAGCGCGAAGGGTCTCCGGTGCATAAGGGTTGTCGTTTGTAAAGACGGACAGGCGTCCTCTCATGCCGGCCTGCTCATAGACCTCGGCAAAGACCTCCGGGTACTTTCCGCCGGCGTCGACAAAGGACGTCGTGCCGCAGCGGATCATCTCCAGAGCTGCAAGGGATGCGGAAAGCGCGGATGACTCTTCTGTCAGCCTGCTCTCAAAGGGAACATTGACCCGCTTCCAGATCACCGGTTTTTCATCGAGAAGCCGGCCCCGAAGAAGCTGCTGGCTTGTATGGATATGCGCGTCCGTGATACCCGGCATTGCAAAAAGCCGGCTGCCCGTGATGACGGTGTCTGCTTCCGGCTTTGCGCAGTTCTCCTCCGTTCCGCCCGGATCGAAGATCCCGGCGATCTTACCGTCCAAGATCGCGATAGTGCATCCCTTTGCCACGGTCATATCCGGGCGCAGATAATCTATATCTTTCAGTAAAATGTCGTATTTCATCCGAACAATCTCCAGATCGCAAACACGATCGAAAAGACCGCCACCCCTCGTTTTAAGGGTTTCGGCGGTATGTATGCCGCGAGGCGGCTTCCTGTCAGGATCCCTGCAGCATGCGCCGCAAAGGCGATCAGCATCACGCTTATATATGCCGGGATGTCGGTCTGACTCCCGTAGACTATGATCGCCGGGATCGCGATAAAGACCGAGTCAAAAAGCGCCACGCCCACTGCCGTCCGAACAGGCATACCCAGGAGCACCAAAAGCGGCATGACCATGACCGGTCCGCCCGCACCCGAAAGCGCACAGATGAGCGCCGTGACAAACCCCAGCGGAACCAGCAGGGAAGGCGCAAGCTCCGGTGCGGCAGCTTTTTTACCGCTCCCGGCTGTACTGCTGCCGGATGCATCAGCCTTCTCGCATCCGCCGGCATTGACATCCGCCTTCTTGTCCCTTGTGATAAGTTCCTGCACAAAGATCATGATGCCGGAGATGAGCACGACCACGTACAGCACGGTCTTGATATGGTCCGATACGTAGACCCGGCCGATCACCGCGCCAAGCGCACCTCCCACGAGAGATGAAAGTCCCAGCGTCAGGGCGGGCTTCAGCGGCATCTCTCCGCGTTTCTGATAGTTCCATGCGCCGATCGCGCCGGAGATCAGAAAGCAGCCGAAGCTTAAGAAAAGGCTCGCCGATGAAGGAAAGCCGCAGTACCCGACAAAAAAGATCGGAAGCAGAAAACCAGCCACGCCGCAGATCCCGATGCTTAAACCAACGAGATAAGCGGCCATGGCTGTCATAAGATACATCATCAGATCTGTCCCATCGCTGTCATGACGATCTGTCCGATCAGAGCAGATGCCAGGAAGGTACCGGTCATGACCAGGATCGCCACGATGACATAGCGCCATCCGGTCTTGATAAAGGTCTTCAACTGGTTGCTGATGGACATACCCGCGAACGCGCCGACGATGGTAAGGGGCGCGGTGAAGTTGATCTTGCCGGCCGCCGCGATGACAAAGTCACGGATCGGGCTTAAGGGGCATGCCGCAAGAAGGCCCAGGATCGAGCAGTACGCGACCGTCGGAAGCCTTAATGGGATAATGGACTTGAGTCCTGCGCCCATTGCCGCAAGGACCAGCAACACCAGTACACCGGGAAGGGAATCACCGAAGCCTACGCCGAAACCGACAAAATTGGCAAGCGCCATGCCGATGCCTGCAATCGCCAGGGTGAAGATGACTTCTACTGCACTCATTTTCATGCCTCTTCCCTCCTTCCGAACTTGGTTATGCGGCCGATCTTCGGCTCCAACTTATTATAAAGATAGTTACAGAACGGCAGGCCGATAAAGATCGCCATGTAAATGCCGTCGATGCCGGAGATCGTCTCGGATGCTGCCGCAAGAGCTGAGATCTGGTCCGCCATCGCGGGATAGATCTCGGTAAGTGTTGCCGTCGCGGAAGACATCAGGATACCCGCGCCGACACCGGACGCCATGCCGAGCGCGTAGGGATGGAACCAGTTGAGTGCCGCAACGATGGAGGTCATGAATCCGAAGTAGATCGTTCCGACCATACCGATAACGATATAGACAGCAAGGCAGCCCTGGCCCTCAGGAGAATCCGCGCCGTACATATCCTGTATCAGCGCCAGGTTGGTCTCACGGTTGATGGAATGCGCCGCGCCGATCGCGTCACGCTTTAAGCCGAGCATCAGCGCCACTGGGAGACCCAGAAGGATCGTTCCGAGGTTTCCGAACTCCTGCAGCAGGATCGCCGGACCTACCGAGATGACGGTGGCAATGTTGGCGCCCGCGTTAATGCCGAGCTTCGCGATGAACGGAAGGATCGCGATGCCGACCAGGCGGCCTGCAGCCTTGACCTTCTCATCGTCGATCAGTTTGAGAATATTCGGTCCGCTTAAGACGCCGAGTCCCAGAGAAAAGAAGATCGGGAAAATGATGAAGGTGCCCTTCCATACCGGGATCCTGATCTGTCCGATCTTGTCGGCGATGACGATGAAAACCATCGCGAGCAGGTAGATGATCCACTCGTTCTGGATACGCGCACCGAGTGAATCATACAGGTAGTCTTTGTTCTTCATGAGCAAATCCTTTCTGAACCATAGATGTTATTAAGTTATATTGATACATTTTGACACTTGAAGTATAACAAAAAACAGACTGCTCAAAAAGGAAAACAGTCTGCTTACGATAACGAAATATTATAAATAAAAACTGATTAAATTGTGCAGTTTGATGTCCTATGACGAGGGCATCATCTCCTTTGCCAGCGGATAGATCCCCGAGATCCTGGCATCAGCCTTCGTCTCCATAAAAATGGAATCCCGTCTCTTTTTCATGCAGGCGGATCTGGCGCCGGCGCTCTGCCCTTCCCCATTCTTTCCGGTCTTCTTCCGTCTCCAGGATCAGCCGCGGCAGCCGGGCAGGCCGGTCGTTTTCATCAATTCCGACGAGCGTCAGAAAAGCGCGGTTGATGAGCTCGCGCTTGCCGCCGATATGCTCCACGCTCGTATCTACCTTTACTTCCATCGATTTGTTTCCGACATGGGTCACCTTGCCGGTGATGACGATCATGTCATGAAGATACGCGCCGTGAAGGAATTTGAGATTGTCCACGCTGCCGGTGGTGACATTCATCTGCGCATGGCGCCTTCCGACGAGGCCCGCGACCTCATCAATCCAGGCCATCAGTACGCCGCCGAACAGTCTTCCCGAGTCGTTCAGGTCCTTCGGCATGATGATATGGAAGGTCTCAACCTTGGACTCCGAGACCGTACGGCCGTACTCTTTGGACACATCCTGACCGGGTTCGGTGTCATTGACAGTATCTGATGACTGCTTTTCTTCTTCTCTTTCACTCATGTCTTTACTCCCCTGTTTTGTTCACATTCTCCCGTACCATTCTATCAAATGAGAAATTCTGTTGCAACACTATGCAAATCACATTCCTGCATATACCCCTTATGACCCGAAGGCAGATGTAAGAAAAGCAAAATGCCGGCTGCCTCCTCCGGAACCTCCGGGGGAAACAGACGGCACTCTACTGTCTTTATGAGATATGAAATATATGTCTTTTACTGTGCAGAGGCCGAGGCGTCTGCAGTTTCTGTCGTTGTTGCCGTTTCCTGGGTCTCAGCCGCTTCAGTTTCTACTGTAACGTCCGTGACTTCGGTATCTTCGATCTCGATCTCATCGACCTGGGTCTGATCGGTCTTCGCGCCGGAAGCATCAAAGCTATGAGCCTTTCCATCGACATGCGCCTCGCCGATCGTCATGGCACCGTTTTCATCGAGATAATACTCCTTGCCATTGTTGCGGATCCAGCCGGTCATCATCTCGCCGTCTTCGTCAAGATAATACCAGTTGCCTTTGACATAGAGCCAGCCGACCGCCTCGTCACCGTTCTTATCATAGTACTTCCAGACGCCGTCGGAAAGCTCCCAGCCGCGCTTTAAGCTTCCGTCCGCGTTGGTCACGCGCTTCTTCGCGCGCCTGGCGGCACGCGCTTCCTTCCTGGCAGCCCTGACCGCCTTGCGATGAAGCTTCTGTGCCTTTTCGGTCGTAAGCGTGACAGCATTGCTGTCCTGGGACCAGGCTGTGACGCTGCCGTCATTCATGATCGCCCGGACCTTGAACTTATAGGTGCCGCCTTCCGTTACGGCGAGCTTTTCATGCCGCGTGTTATCTTCCGTATCGATCGTGTCCCACAGATCCCAGTCCGCGGAGCCGGAAGCATTGGTATCCGAAACATAGACCTTCAATTCATAGTGGTGCACATCACGCTTCTTGGCATCCTCAAGCTTGACATTCCAGTGCGCCTGACACTTTTTCGTCAGCTTGACCTTGGTCCAGGTTGCGCCGGATGTGGCCGCCAGTGCTGTGATTGTTGTAGCAAGTACCATCAGGGCAGCAAGGAAAACGATCTTCCAAAGCCCTGCTTTACCTGACTTCCTGTTCTGCATACCTGTCCGTCCTTTCTTATTACGTCAGCATTCGAACAACGGTTATCTTCTCTTTTATGATACATGATGCCTGTTTCACGGGCAAGCGACGATTCTATTACATCGTTTGCGATTCTTTTACATTTTTCAAACGAACGCAACTTTCTTACATGTCACTTTGAAAACCGCTTGACAAACTGCCTGTTTTGACGTAAGATACGTTTGTTCGGCACAAAACCGATCATAGGGGTATCTTCCAATGGTAGGATAGCGGTCTCCAAAACCGTCAATGAGGGTTCGAATCCTTCTGCCCCTGGCATTAAGAAAACCACGGAAATAAGCCAAAATCGCTAAGAATAAGGCTAATCCGTGGTTTTGTTGTGTGAAGAATTTCATTTATAAGTGAAGTAAATCACTCTTATATGAGGTCAAGTGAAGTAAAAAGTGAAGTAAAAATCAGTCTAATGTTCCATCTTCATAAAAGCAGACCTGCCTGTCCATGTTGTTGAAATATAAAAACTGACCATTATTGTCAGTACCACCACGGCAAAGATTTAAAAACTCGCTGAATTCACCATCACTGTAAAGGTGCATCACAACCACTCGACCCGCATAGAATGCACCCAATGTTTCTTGATAGGTCTTGTCTGGTGTATACGTATTGGTTTCTACATTAATATAAAACACACCAGACGGTGCTTCCAAGTTGTTGAGCTTATCCGCTGTTACCACATCACCGGTTGCCCAATGTGTGTGTGTGTGTGGAAATCGGTTGAAGAGGAATCCTTATTCGTTCGTCTGCCATTTATGTTCCTTTCTGCGCTGTGCGCTTACTTATCTATACGAATTCCTTGGTTGGTATAACAATACCGTATTGTTGAATTATTAATATCAGCCGAAAAACATATTTCGGTATTTTCTTTTTCAAGCACTGCGTTAACCGAAGACGGACCCATTCCGTTAAAAGTGAAAACAACAAATTTACCGCTTAACAATGCGTTCTTTACTGTTTCAAATGGCACATCAGTCGTAAATGTCAGGTCTTGTTCATCGCTTTCTGGCAGTACAACAGTTATCGGTACAACCAGTACCCCCCCGAAGAGATACCGTCTTCCATGTGGTTCAGTCTATCTGCGGTCACTACATCGCCTGTGACCCATGTTTGTTTTTCGTACATAGTATGTCCTTTCTTTATGATGGAGTTACACCGCCACCGCCTTCACCCATTGGGAATACATAGTGTCCGTTAGAATAAGTGTAGGTAATATCGAGGTTATTATAACGTCCTGTTCCATTCGAACGAAGGATAATAACCGTATTGTAGATTGTTATAAAATCGCTTGATATAAAAATGAAGAATACTGATTCTATATCTTCTGCTACTATTGCACCACTAGAAACTGCACTAGTGGA
>JAFTBX010000086.1 GCA_017455005.1 Lachnospiraceae bacterium
CCCAAAGACTTCTATCTCCCGCTCGACCCACTTCACGACCGGCCTGACGTGGAGAGCCAGATGGGCGATCCCGGGTCGCTGCTGCAGTTTGTCCGGGACATGATCACGTTCCGGAAGGAACACGGCGCGCTGCAGGCAGACGGCGATTTCCGTTTCCTGACAGACGGGCACGTGGCGCCGCTCGTTTATGAGCGGTATACCGATGCGAATGGTGGCGAGGGGGAACGCCTGGTCCTGGCATTCAACCCGTCGGCTGAGACGGTGCAGTATGCGCTCAGGGGTGATGCTTCTACCGCGCCCGGCAGTATGACGCCTGATAGTTCGGCGTTCTGTCTGATTCGTGAATATGGCGGATCTGATTTGGATGCAAGCGGGATTCTGACACTTCCTGCCGGAAGTTTTGTATGTGTCGAATATAAATCAAGGTGAATCAACCGAATGTTCGAATTATGTAAACCCAAACACAAAACTACGTGATACAGTAAGTGTTGAAATTATGTAAACCAAAGTTGTATATACCTGATACTATCTATGACCGGCTACTCCAACCAACTTCATAAACAAGACCGCGCCTACTGGGACGTTGTCAAGGGCATCGGCATCATTGCCATCGTGCTCGGGCACAGTGCCAGCCGGCTGACTGCGTTCGTTTATCTGTGGCATGTGCCGCTGTTTTTCTTCATCACGGGGTACCTGTATAACGAGGCGAAGTACCGCAGCGATCCGTTCGGCTATCTCGGGCGGCGCGTGAAGAGCACCTGGCCCAAGTTCATGCTGTACGCGGGCGTCCATGTCCTCTTCCACAACGTGCTGGTGCGCGGCGGGGTCTATCCTCCGGAGGAGCTCTACAGCCCTTCGCGGATGGTGACGACTTTTCTGCTCGCGGTCCCCTACGGGATCTCCGAGACAACGATGGGGCCCTTATGGTTTGTACCGGCGTGGGTAACCGCATCATTTCTCTTTGCGCTCTGCATGCGGGTCGGGAATTTGGTTGACATAATTTTGCATACCAGCAGGGTCACTTCCGAGCTTGTCTCCACTGCATGTGCCCTTCTTATGGGCGCGCTCGGCCTGTGGCTCATCGGCGCGGGACACGTCTTCCCGTACGACCTGCAGGTCTCGCTTCTGACCGTGCCGCTGATGTATGCGGCCTGGCTGTGTAGAAAACGGCTCGAATGTGCAGGACGTGCAGAACCGGTACAGAATACAAAGTCGTTTATCCGTTTATCTTCACCTGTATTTCTGGCTGCATGTGTGCTTGTTTCCGGCGGGATCCTCGCCGCGCTCAATGTCTTCGGGCACTTCTACATGGAGCTCCGAAGCGGGCAGATCCACGGACTGCTCTTCTATCCCGTGACGCTCCTCGGCATCGGCTTCTGCTTATGCCTTGCGGCGCTGGTCTGCCGTATGGGTGCCGGCAGCATTTTCCGCATAATAAAAAGAGCGCTCGCCGTGCTCGGCTCCTGCTCCTTCGACATCATGGCGCTCCATGTCCTGATCTTTAAGCTCTTGGACGTCGCGTGGGTGCACGTACTGCATGCCGGCGCCGCTGCAGGCGCAGGTGCAGGCGTGGGCGCTGGAGCGGGTGCAGCTGCGGCTGCCAATGCCGACGCGGCGGCAGCTGTCGTTTCTGCCGCCATGGCGCAGCTGCCGGCTTACCCCTGCAGCTTCCCTGACGAGATTGGCATCATTTACAGGATCATGGGACTCCTGATCCCGACGCTCCTCTGCCTGGCATGGCGACGACTCCACAAATAGCTTAACTGAAATATGAGCAAAACAAAGCTGCCGTCCTTCCGGGTGGTGCGTCTTTTACAGGGCGTATCCGGTAAGGCACGGCAGCCTTCTTTTTATCGATCATGGAGCGTGGTATTAATTAGTTCCTGAATCTTTTACGGGCGGGTGCCCGTTTTCCTGGATCTGCCTGCCCTCATCGGGACTGACAGGTTCCGGCGTGGTTCATCACTGCCGGGACTGTGATCTCCGGGAGTGAGCCCCCCGGGAAGGTCAGCATTGTTATTTGCTCTGTGCGAACATCCAGTCTCTGAACTCCTTGTTTGCGTACATCGGTACCCATGAGAAGTGTGCGGAGGTTCCGAATACGGTGCCCGGTGCGTACAGGGTAGTCTTGTAGGATACGCCTGCAGCGTCAAGTGCAGCGATGGTTGGATAATAATACTCTGCCGGCTTGACTGTCGGGTCGTCTGCTGCCTGGAAGATCCACATCGGGATGCCCTTCAGTGCGGAGACCTTGGAAGGATCTGCGCCTGCTGCGTCCGGAGCGATTGCCGCGAATACATCGGGATGTTCGATCGCAAGGGTATATGTCGCGAAGCCGCCTGCGGAAAGACCGGTCATGTAGATCCTCTTGGTATCGATGGAGTACTCGCCGAGGGTCTTCTGCATCAGGTTGTAAGCAGCCTCAAGGTACTTCATGGGCTCGAATGCGTTAGCGCCGATGCCGACTCTGTAGCTCATCAGGGTGGTCCAGTTGTCGGTGACTGCCTCGTCAGCGGTCATCTTGCACTGCGGAGCGAGGACGATGCACTGGTTGTGGCCTGCCTCGGAGTCCTTCGCCCAGATGGTAGCCATCTGATATCTCTTGAGGACCATGTCGACGGTCTGTGTTCTCTGGCCTGATCCGTGAAGCGCGAATACGAGCGGATACTTCTTGGACGGATCATAGTTCGACGGAACGTAGATCTCGTACGGAAGGGTAACATTGTTAGCCGCATCGTAATAGCTGCCATCCTTGAACAGGTTGTAAACCCAGGTGTCGCAGTCTCTGACTACATTGATCGTGTAGGTCTTGGACGCGCCGCCCTTGGAAACTTCGATCTTGATCGGTGTTACAAGTTCAATGTCATAATTCTCATAACTGCCGCTGATCTCTACGATCTTGCCGATGCCGGATGTAGCCGGCTCGCCGTTGATCTTGATCGTCGCGCCGAGCGGTCCGACAGCCATGATCTTGACGCCGTAGCAGTCAGACTGAACGTTGAAGTTGTAGTCTGTTACGTCAGGGTTGAAGGAAATGTTCTTTCCGTCCTGAACTGCGGTGACGATCGAAAGACTCGAAAGAGAAATGTCGTCAGCGTATGAAGTCACAGCCATGCCGGCGATCAGCGATACAGCCATGACGAGAGCAGCAATTAATTTAAATTTTTTCATGACAGGCTCCTTTTTAGGTTGCTCCATAGTTATCGACCAAGAACATCATACACCATCTTAAGGTCAGAAAAATGCTCTTTTTGTGTTTTAAATTATCGCAATTTGTGCGGCATTGCAGCACGTTTTATATTTGCCTGGCGTAATGCATCCAAATTCCGTATATTTACCTGGTTTGGATGGGGGTAGCATATCACTCGCCCCGGATTGAAGGCGGGCTCCGGATATGGTATATTTGTGATTAATTGTGAGACTGAGAGGTAAGAACAGCTACGACCCGGCTCCGGTACATCCCGGACTCCGGCACAAGCGATTCTTCAGCGATATGAATACTAAGCGCAACTACATCCTGATCCTCGGGCTTGCGGCGGTACTCTGCATGCCGCTGTTTTTTGCGTGCGCAAACCGCGCGCTCGGGCGCAGCGATGAGCTTCACGGCGTTGCCTTCGGAACGCAGGAAGAAGCGGGCAATGCCGGCGGCGGATCAGGTGACAGCACATCAGGCGACGCATCGGACAGCACATCGGGCGGCGGCATCATTGGAATGATCCTCGGCAGCGATACCGCGAAGGGACTCATGGACGGCAGCACGCAGAGCGGCTGGGACAGTCTGATCAGCGAGCGCATTCCCGCGCGGGCCACGCTCCTCAAGTCCCGCAACCAGGGGATCTTCTCGGTCTTCAACCAGTCCCCCAACGCGGGCGTCCTGCTCTGCCCCGACGGCCAGCTCATGGAGCGCGAATACGTCTACAAATACGAAAAGATCTATCCGCCCGCCGCGGAAAGCGAGGTCCGGGCACAGTGCGATAAGCTTGCGGCGATCCGTGACCGGCTGCGTGCGCGCGGGAAGGAGCTCTATCTCTTCATCACGCCGACCAAGCCGCGCTACTACGAGGACAGCATTCCGGAGAGCCTTCGGAAAATGCAGGCCTTCCCGGATCGTCCCGGCAACTACGAGGTGCTGAAAGAAGTCCTCGGCGACTACGACTTTGAGGTCTTCGACTCGATCGCGTATATCGACGCGCTGATCAGGGACGGGAGCGACGAGGTCCTGCAGTTCCCCCTGTACCAGCAGACCGGAACGCACTGGACCTGGCCGCTGGGCCTGAAGGTCGCGTTGGGCTTCGCGGACTTTCTGAGGGAGCGCTCCGCGTGGAGCGTCCCCATGGGTGCGGAAGTGATCGGCAAGGCCGACGCGCCCGTCTTTCCGGACGCCGACCTCTACGACATCCTCAACATTTACACGCCGGCCTGGGGGAATTACTTCAACGCCGACATCGTGGTGGATGAGGTTGCAGCGCCGGACAGTGGGACTGCCATCAAAACTGCTGAGGAATTGGGCGGCGTAGCCGACGGGGCTGCAGTTACCCCGGACGATGCTGAAAATGCCGGCCGTGCTGTTGCGCACACCGGACGCGCCGACATGCTCGTGCGCGGCGGCAGCTTCCTCGGTCAGACCATCTCCCCGCTCATCAACCACGGCTTCTTCGGACACTGCATGTACCTCGAAAACACCAAAGTCTACAGCGAAGACTGGCCGAACGGGGGAACGTTTACATCGTATGATGAACTGGAGCCGGCGCTCTCCGCACAGCTGAAGGAGACCGACATCCTGATCCTCGAGATCAACGAGGCGCATGTGCCGACGATGAGCTTCGGCTTCATCGACTGGCTGTACGAGCATCCGGAGGCTCTTGACTGAGTCCCGGATTGCAGACCGGACGGTGCATATCTGTGGCTTCGGGCCGCGGGCCGGACGGTGCATATCTGTGAGTTTTGATTGATTAACTAAGTTTACATAATTCATTTAGGAGTATCCTGACAGGTGGTCTTTTCTTCCGCCAGCTTCATATTTGTCTTTCTCCCGCTGACGCTGGTCGCGTACCTCGCGGCGGAGCTAAGCGGCAGTATCCGCGCGAAGAACGCGGTGCTTTTGGTGTGTTCCTTTATCTTCTACGCCTGGAGCGGCGTGAAGTACGCGCTCCTGCTCTGTGTGTCCGTTGCGGTGAACTACGCGCTGGGGCTGAAGATCGGGCAGAATGAAGGCACCTCCGGGGCCGGCAGCATTGGCAGGGACAAAACCGGTGTCTCCGCGGTAACTGTAGACGGTCCGGCGCAGGGCACCTCCGGGGCCGGCAGCATTGGCAGAAACCGCAAGTTCCTTCTCACCGCCGGGGTCTGCTGGAACGTCGGGATCCTCTTCTACTACAAATACCTCGGCCTCTTTGTGCCGTCTTTCCATGTGCTGATGCCGATCGGCATCTCCTTTTTCACCTTCCAGATCATGTCGTATCTGTTCGACGTATACTACGGCACGGTGCCGGCGCAGCGAAGCTACCCGCGGCTGCTGCTTTATGTCATGCTGTTCCCACAGCTGATCGCCGGGCCGATCGTGCGGTATCATGATGTCAATGTTGCTGTCGGCTGCAGGCGCTCGGACGCGGCTGAGGTCCACGACGGACTGCGCCGCTTCATGATGGGCTTTATCAAAAAGGTCTTTCTCGCAAACCACATGGGGCTGATGGCGGACGCGGCATTCGGCATGGTGCCGGCGCTCTCGACTTCCGAAGCCTGGCTCGGCATCCTCTGCTACACGCTGCAGATCTATCTGGACTTTTCCGCCTATTCCGACATGGCGATCGGCCTCGGGCAGGTCTTCGGTTTCCATTTCCTGGAAAACTTCAACTACCCGTATATTTCCGGCACGATGCAGGAGTTCTGGCGGCGCTGGCACATCTCGCTTTCGAGCTGGTTCCGTGACTACGTCTACATCCCGCTCGGAGGAAGCAGACGTGGTTCTGGTCGGACTTATGTCAACCTTATAATCATTTTCCTGCTGACCGGTTTCTGGCACGGCGCAGCCTGGAGCTTCGTGCTCTGGGGCGCGTACCACGGACTGTTCCTGATCCTGGAGCGTCTCGGCCTCGGGCGGATATTAAAAAAGCTCCCCGCGCCCTTCCGCCACATCTACACCCTGCTTGCAGTCATGTGCGGCTGGGTGTTCTTCCGTGCGGAAAGCATCGGGGATGCCTTTTTGTATCTGAAATGTATGTTCGGCCAGCGCGTCTTCGGGCTGTACCATATCGAGATCGCGGAGCTCATCACAAATGAGTTCCTGACAATGCTGGCGATCAGCCTCGTCATCTGCGTGCCTGTGGTGCGGATCGTGATGGAGAAGATCGACAGTGCCGGCGCTGACGGGGTGGGCAACATTGGCAGTATCCTCGTAGACCTCACCGTGCTCGGACTCTTCGCGCTCGCGGTCCTCTACATGCTCGGCGCGAGCTTCAACCCGTTCATTTATTTCCGGTTCTGATCCGGTTCGTTCCGGCGCATGGCGTTGAGCGCCACGGTCTCCAGCAGATAGGCCTCGCGGCGCTCGGGCTTCAGTGACTCGTACTGATAGGCAAAGAGGCAGACCTTGATCTCCTCGGCGCTGCGTTTGCCGCAGTTACGGATCCGTGAGAGCACGTCCTCTTCTCCCGCGACCGCCTCGGCGAGCTGTCCGATCGTGCTGAATCCGGCGCGCTTTAAGCAGTTATAGGACCGGACGCCGAGCTCCAGCGACTCGATCCCGGCCTCCGCCATGGCGCTCGTAAGGTAAAATCGAAAATGAAATTTTGCGCCGTGGCGCCGGATGATCTCCGCGCCGTTTACCCGGCTCATGATCTCCCTGAGCCTGATTGAAGGGTCACGTTCCTCCTGCTTCGACGGCCTCTTCACTGCCGGTTCCGTCGGCATTGCCCTTAAAGACAAGGTACTCATCTCCGCGCTGCGGTTCCCACTCTGATTCATATCGTCTGACACCTCCGTAAACATCTTTGATGACCTCGGAGACCACGTCGCAGGTGACCCGGACAATGCCGTCCTGCTTCGCGATCACGTTGGCCAGGTAACGGAGTTCTTCGGGTGTCGGCGTCACCGCAACCAGCAGGATGTGGTTCCGCTTGAACAGGCAAAAGATCTGGCGGATGTACTCTGTCCTCGTCGAAACGTAGCGCAGGATCTCCTCGAACTTGACAGTCGTCGCTTCGACATCGATAAATGCCTGCACTTCTCCCGGCCTGCTTATGCACGTGTTGTATCCGCGGATAATGCCGGCCTCTTCGAGTTTTCTCACGCGTTTCTTCGCGGCGACGCGGCTCATGCCGATCTGCCGGCCGAGTTCCTCAAAGCTCATGCGCGCATTGCCCTGCAAAAGCTGCAGGATCTTCTCGTCCGTTCTGTCCATAGATCTGTCCATAGACCTCTCAGTCCTTTCCCTTGAACTCCTTCAGACCTGTCCCTGGGTTCCTCCTCAAATCACAGTTCGAATTTTTGATTCGAATCTCCTTCAGACAGATTCTTTGTTTCTGATCAGTGTCGACTCTGATGGTGCCATTATACGGGTTTGCAATGCCGGGCGCAAGATGTGTAGTTACGTTTCGAAACCAGACAGCATTTATATGTAAACCAGTTTGTGCCGGATAGATCGTGTCGGATCGATTGAGCCTGATCGGTTTGGCCAGATAGGTCTGGCTGGATACGTCGGACCGAGTAGGTCGAGCCGGGTAATCCGCGCCCGGCAGGTCGGGCCGGGCAGATCCGTAGAGTGCGGATATCACACACCTGCTATTTTTTCTTCACACGTGTAGCACCAAAAGTTTCTTTGTGTGCTTCCAGTCTTGTCATCGTCACATGCCTGCCATGTTTTTATCACATGTGTGATGGTTTAAGCTTATCTGTGTATGCCAGCATTGCCATCTTCACATCGATCCAGGTCAGTCATCACATGTGTGATGAAATCGGGCCTCTTGTGTGCTGCTGACCTCGCTATCATCACATATCTGCCTGCTTTTATCACACGTGTAATGGTTTAGGCTTATCTGTGTGATGCCGGTTTTGCCATCTTCACACACAGACCCAGTCCAGGCATCACATGTGTGACGGAATCAGGCCTCTCGTGTGATGCGGGTTACAAAAGTTACCGCTCTTTAAATCTTATTGTGGATCACAAAAGCTGCCGCTTCTTAAGTCTTGTTGCGGGTCACAAAAACTGCAGCTCTTTAAGTCTTGTTGCGGGTCACAAAAACTGCAGCTCTTTAAGTCTTATTGCGGGATGTAATAAAAAACCGCCGCACTTTTTTGAAGTGCGACGGCTTTTCAATACGTAAAGTAATGTCTTGAGTTTTAAGACTTGAATCCTAAAACTGAATCCTTTGCTTGAAGCCTGCGCTTGAGTTTCAGACTTGGATTCTTAATCTGCAAATGTTGTGTTTCCTAAGGCTGCTCTCCTGCCGGGGCTGCACTGGAAACCACAGATTTTTGCTGTAAATGCTGCGCTTCAACAGGACAATTAACACCTGCTCTAGAGTTGCTCTATAGCTGGCAATCTCCTGCTGCTCTGAGCGCAGTAGTTCACTCTCCCTGTAGTTCACTCTCCCTGCCGCTTACTCTCCCTGTAGTTTACTCTCCCTGCAGCTCACTCTCCCTGTAGTTTAAGTTTACTCTCCCAGATAAGCCGCAATCATGGACTCGTCCTTGAGGAGGTCTTCGCCGCGGCCTTCTGCGACGATCTTGCCGGTCTGGAGGATGTACGCGCGGTCGCAGAATTCAAGCGCCAGCTGCGCGTTCTGCTCGATCAGGACGACGGTGGTGCCCTCTTCGTTGATCTGCTTGATGACGTCGAACATCTCCTTGATGATGACCGGTGCGAGACCCAGGGACGGTTCGTCGAACATCATGACCTTCGGATGGGCCATGATGCCGCGGGCGATCGCGAGCATCTGCTGCTCGCCGCCGGAAAGGAGGCCGCCGTACTGCTTTTTACGTTCTGCCAGTCTCGGGAAGAGGTCGTAGCAGCGCTTGTAGTCTTCTTCCATGCCGGTGGTATCCGCACGGAGTCCCGCGCCAAGACGGAGGTTTTCCTCAACCGTCAGCTTCGAGAAGATCTGACGACCCTCGGGGACCTGTACCAGGCCTGCCTGCACGATCTCAAAGGGCTTCTTCGGGATCGGCTTTCCGAGATACTCTATAGAACCGCCGGCAACCTTCATGACGCCGGAGATACACTTCAGCAGCGTGGACTTGCCGGCGCCGTTTGCGCCGAGGACGGCAACGATCTCGCCTTCATCAACTTTCAGGGAAACGCCGCGGAGGGCGTGAATGCCGCCGTATGCAGCCTTCAGATCTGTAACTTTTAACATATCCGTCATCATACAGTACCTCCCAGATAAGCTTTGATAACTTCGGGATCAGCCTTGACCTCCGCCGGGGTACCGACAGCGATCGTCTTGCCGAAGTTCAGGACTGTACAGTAATCACACAGGCTCGATACGACATCCATGTGGTGCTCGATCATAAGGATGGTAATGTCGAAGGTGTCGCGGATCTCACGAACGAAGTTAACGAGGTCCAGAGACTCTTCGGTATTCATACCTGCAGCAGGCTCGTCGAGGAGCAGCAGATCCGGATCCAGCGCCATTGCACGCGCGATCTCCAGCTTACGCTGATGGCCGTACGGGAGCGACCCCGCGAGCTCCTTCGTCTTATCGGCAAGGCCGACGACCTTTAAGAGGCCCATCGCCTTTTCTTCGAGTGCCTTTTCTCTCTCCTTATACTTCGGAGTCTTTAACAGCGCATCCATGAAGCCGTAGGTCGCGTCCTTGTTTGCCGCGATGATAACGTTCTCGAGGACCGGCAGGTTTGCGAACAGACGAATGTTCTGGAACGTACGGCCGATGCCGAGCTGTGCTACCCTGTGCGGCGGGGTGCCGGTGATATCCTGTCCGTTGAAGAGGATCTTGCCCATCTCCGGAACATAGATACCCGTAATGTTGTTGAAGATCGTGGTCTTGCCGGCGCCGTTCGGTCCGATCAGGCCGTGGATCTGTCCGTGTTTGATCTGTACACTGAAATTGTCGATAGCGTGGACACCGCCGAAATGCTTATCAACGCCCTGCATTTCGAGAACGGGGATAGTCTTGTCAACATTCTTGCTCATTTACTTATCCTCCTTCCCTTCTGCAGCTGCGGGCTTGTCTTTGCCCTTGCCGAGGTTCTTGAACCAGGCGATGGTCCGCTTCAGCGAGAACTCCTTATAACCGTACAGGCCGGTCGGCTTGAACATGATGACCAGGACAACGGCAATGCCGTAAAGCAGCATGCGGTAGTTGGCCATGGAACGGAAGACTTCCGGAAGGACGGTAACTAAGATCGCGCCGAGGACGGAACCGGTCAGGGAACCGAGGCCGCCGATAACGGTGGTGGTGATCAGTTCGCAAGACTTGCCGAGGTTGAATGCGCTCGGGACAATGTACATCAGATAGCCCGCGTAGATCGCGCCCGCCCAGCCCGCGTAGATTGCGGAGAAGACGAACGAAAGACGCTTGGTACGGAAAGCATTGATACCGACTGCCTGTGCGGCGACCTCATTCTCACGGATGGAGGTAAGGTTGCGGCCGTACTTGGAGTGGATGAAGCGCCATGCGATGAAGAACGCAAGGATGGTGCAGACGACGGAAAACAGCATGTTGGAATACGCCGGGATGCCCGGGAAACCTGCCGAACCGCCTGTCAGGTTCTTGGTCCAGTTAAATAAGACTCGCACGCATTCACCGAAGCCCAGGCAGGTGATCAGGAAGTAGTCGCCTTTTAAGCGCAGGGTAATGGAACCCAGGCAAAACGCCACGAAACCTGCTGCCAGCGCGCCGAGAATGATCGCGACGAGGAAATTGACATTGTACCGGACGGTCAGGATCGCCGCCGCGTACGCGCCGATGGACATGAAGCCCGCGTTACCGAAGGAGAACAGTCTCGTGAAACCGGTGAGGACGGACATGCCCAGGACGGCGATGATATTGATGCACATGAGGACGACGACGCCCTGCATGTAGGAGCTGATGCCCAGCGTGTTGCAAAACGCGTTGTTGATGGAGTTAAATACACTTAGCATGGCATTTACCTCCTTCTTTATGCCTTATCCTGAACGTCGACACCCAGGAGACCTGACGGCTTGACGAGCAGGATGACGATCAGAAGCGCGAACGAGAAGAAGTCTCTCAGGCTCGAGCTTACATATGCGGATACAAGCGTCTCGATGATACCGAGAAGCACCGCGCCCAGGATCGCGCCGGGGACGGAGCCCAGACCGCCGAGGACGGATGAGATGAATGCCTTCAGGCCAATGTTGCCCATGGTGGGCCATACATTATATTTTGCACCGTACAGGATACCTGCCACACCGGCTAAGCATCCTGCCAGGATGAAAACCTTGGAAATGCAGGAGTCGACCTTGACTCCGAGGATCTTGGCACCCCACTGGTTGCAGGCGATGCCGCGGACATTCAGACCGAACTGGGTCTTGTTGATGATATACATCAGGAAAATCAGGATGATCGCAGTGATGATCAGAGAGATCAGGTCAAGTACGCCAATGTAGGCGCCTGCGATCTTGATGGTGGAAACCGGAAGCTTGAAGGGATAAGACCTGTACTGTCCGGTAAAGATCAGGTTTGCTGCCTGCTGGAAGACACTGGAAAGACCCATTGCGCCGATCATGAGGAACATGTTCGGGCCGCCCGTGGAACGGATGCGGCGGTAGACGACCTTCTCAGTCAGCCAGCTGACCAGCGCGCCGCCGGCGACACCGATCATGGCCGCGACCAGGAACGGGAACGGCAGCATTGTGGAAAAAACGATGGCGATATACGCGCCGACCATGGCGAACTCACCGTGAGACCAGTTGGAGAAATCCAACAGGGAGTAGATCAGAGAGTATCCGGTCGCGAGAAGCGCGTAGATACCACCGACAGAAATACCGGTTATCAACTGCTGAAAAAACATACACATACCCCCCAGATTAGAAGATCAGGGAGGAGAGAATCGACTCCCCTCCCTGTTTCGGATGGATACTTGATAAAAGATTACTCAGCTTCGACGATTCCCTTGTACTCGAAAGCGTCGCCGTGGCACTCGAACAGTGCGCATGCCATTGCCGGGTTGTGGGTAGCCGGATCCTCTACGAGGGTACCGATCAGACCTTCGAACTTCTCGGTGGACTCAAGCGCGTCTCTGATTGCGGTCGGATCTGCGGAACCTGCGCGCTCGATCGCGTCCTTGATCCAGTAAACGCCGTCACGGGTGAACAGGCACTCAGCCTCTCTGGACTCCATCTTGTAGAGCTCGGTGACTCTGTCGCCGAATGCTGCCGCTTCCGGAGTGTTGAATCCGATACGGGAAATGTAGAGGCATCCCTCAAGTGCGCCGCCTGCTTCGCCTGCGAGCTGTGCGGAATCCCAGCCGTCATGGCCCATCAGCATGGACTCGATGCCGAGTTCTCTTGCCTGCTTTGCGAAGGTTGCGAGCTTTGCGTAGTCATTCATAAGAACGAAGATAACATCCGGGTTCTTCGCGCCGATCTTAGCCAGCTGTGCGCGGTAGTCCATATCAGCTTCCTGGCACTGCTCTTCGATCACGATCTCGCCGCCCTTGCTTGTGAAGACGTCCTTGATGATCGCGCCGACAGACTCGGAGTTGGTGTTGCCTGCTACAGTGAACAGAGCTGCGGTCTTGTAGCCGAGGGTGCCTGCCGCGTAGCTGCCGATGACCTCACCGATATACGGATCGATGAAGCACAGACGGAAGGAATACGGATGCAGGTTGCCGTTCTCGTCAACGGTGACCAGCTCGTTGGAAGCTGCGGTCGCGATGATCGGAACCTTCTTCTCGTCAGCGACGGAAGCCATCGGGATGTTACAGGATGAGAAGTTGGTACCGATGGAAGCAACAACGTGCTCATCATCGATCAGCTTCTTCAGTGCGGAAACGGAGTCGGAAGGATCGCCCTTGCCGTCCATAGGAACGATAACGACTTCTCTTCCCATAATGCCGCCTGCCTCGTTGATATCCTTTGCAGCAAGCTCTGCGCCGTACTGACCTGCAGTGCCCCAGAGAGCGGTGCCGCCGGTAAGGTCGCCTACATAGCCGATCTTGATCGGGCCTTCGTCAGAGGCTTCCGCCGCAGGAGCCTCGGTCTCGGCGGCTGCTGCTTCTGTAGCCTCTGCCTTCGGAGCCTCGGTAGCCGGAGCCGCCGTGGTCGCCGGAGCTGCGGTATTGCCGCCGCAGGCAGCCAGGGTCAGGATCATCACTGCTGAAAGAACGGTTGCTAAACTTTTTTTCATTGATAGTCCTCCTCCATCAAACTTTATCATTTGGGCAAAATTGACAATTTTGCCACAAACAACGTTGCCCAATTAACAATTCTATACTAAAACAGAATCGCAAGGCATGTCAAGGCTTTTGTGGGAATTTTTCCATGTTTTTTGTGGTATTTTTACTCAGAAAAGCCTTGACAAATCGGAATTTATGAGCAAAAAGCACAGGAAATCCAAAGAAAATACGAGAATGATGTTTCTTTTTGATCCGACAGGCTGTATAATAAAACAAAAATGTGGTTTTTTCCAACACATCCATGCCCTGCCGTCGGTGCTGCGCATTTAGGAAAAGCCACATCGTAAAAGGGTTCGGATCATTTTTGGTCAGATGAGGTGACAAACAGCTCACAGGAAAGTGCGGGCACAATCACCGGAAGCGCCAGCAGGCAGCATTCCTGATAAAATCACCGGAAGCGGCATAAGCCGCATTCCGGGATTGTACGCATTCGTCAAATCTCCGTACGCAAGCGTACGCCGATTTTCCTCATTGCGGGCACAAAAAAAGCCGCGGCTTAAACAGCCGCAGCTTCAGAGGATCACTCCTCGCAGTATTCGATTGTAATGCCGCGCTCTGCCGCGTAGTGCTCCCACTCTTCCGGCACCTGCTGGTCGGTAATGATCATGCCGATGTTTTCCAGTCCGTTAAAGCGGATATGCGCGCTTTCATCGAACTTGGTATGGTCAAGCAGAAGGTAGCCGGTGTCCGCCTGGCGGATCATGCATTCGCGGACGCGGGACTCACTTAAGTGGTTGTCCGTCAGACCGAAGTCGATCGTGACCTTGGGCGGGCTGATGAAGCATTTATCCGCATGGTAGGACTCGAGCATGTCGATCGTGTTGTAATCCGTAAAGGATGAGGTGCGGCGGCGGAACTCGCCTCCGGTACAGATGAGGTTGACGTTGTTGGTGCTGTCGTTGCATGCGTTGCAGATCAGAAGGGAGTTCGTGATGATCGTCACGCGCTTGCCGCTCTTGATCAGCTCCGACGCGAGGGCCAGGCAGGTCGTGCTGGAGTCCAGCATGATGAAGTCATTGTCCCGGATATACTTCATGGCAGTCTGCGCAAGTCTCTGCTTCAGATCGGGGAACTGCATCAGGCGCAGGTCCGCAGGATAGGTCGTATCGTACTGATCGACCAGGTAAGCGCCGCCGTGGATACGGGTGAGCTTTCCGGCCTGTTCCATTTCCTTTAAGTCCCTTCGGATCGTTTCCTCACTGCACTGGAACTTCTCGCCCAGTGAGGTAATGAGAACATAGCCCTGTTTTGTGAGTTCGTTTTCAATGATGGACTGCCGTTCGTTTTTGTTCATTTGACATCTCCTTCTTTAATTGGAGGGGGTGAATGTGGCGGACCCGGCGCAAGCCTTCCGTGAAGGGCAGCATTTGCCGGAAAATGCAGTCGTCATATCATGTATCCCGCAAGTCCGGTTTACATAGTTTGAGTCAGACTGTTCCTACTATAGCTGTCGCGGAACAGGATGTCAATGACCAGATTGTTCTGCTTTCGTGACAAAACGAATGTCTCTTGCACTTTTTCTGTATATGCCGCCGGGAAAAGGAGGTTCCCCTGAAAAATGTTGAAATACTTCAAAGAGTTTTTCCTTATGAATACAGAGGACGTGAAGCGCTACGCCGTCGAGGTGCTGCGTTTCTGGACTGACACAAAAGGGCTCACAGCCGAGGAGATCGGCGACGGCAACATTAACTATGTCTTCCGCATCCGTTCGGAGGAAGACGGCCGGTCGCTCATCGTGAAGCAGGCAGACAGCCGCATCCGCACCTCCGGCAACCCGCTCGATATCGGCCGCAACCGGATCGAGGCGGCGCTTCTCAAGTTCGAGGGCGAGCTGGCGCCGGGATATGTCCCCGTCGTCTACTATTATGATGAGATCATGGCGGCGACTTCGATGGAGGACGTCTCCGCGTTCAAAAACCTCCGCAAGGAGCTGATGGCGGGCCGCGTCTACGGGCACCTCGCGGAGAACTTAAGCAGCTTTGTGGCAGATACTTTGCTTCCGACCACGGACCTCGTGATCGACGCCGTGGACAAGAAAAAGCGCGTCAGCTTCTTTACCAACCCGCAGCTTTGCCGGATCACGGAGGACCTGGTTCTGACCGAGCCCTATTATGATTATAAGGGCCGCAACATCCTGACGCCGGGCAATGAAGACTTCGTGAAAAAGGAGCTCTATGAAGACAGGCCGCTCCACGCGGAAGTCGGCATGCTCCGCGAGGCGTTCATGAACCACGCCCAGGCACTGCTGCACGGTGATCTCCATACCGGATCGGTCTTTGCGAACGAGACCGGCATCCGGGTACTTGACCCGGAGTTCGGCTTCTACGGCCCCATCGGCTATGACATCGGCAATGTCATCGCGAACCTGTTCTTTGCGCTGGCGTACCATACCTTCGCGGTAACGGATGCAGGCACGGCGGGTGCGGATGTGCCGAGCGGCGTCAATGCTGCCCCGGCCGGAGCTGCTGCCGCAGGCGAGACCGCGACTGCGCCGGGACGCGACGCAGCCGAAAGGCTTAACGATACGATCGAGGCGTTCTGCGACCTCACAGCCGTGAAGCTGCGGAAGAAATACGACGAGATCGTCAGCTTTCCGTTCTACCGGGAGCCGGCATTTGAAGACCGCTATCTCGAGGGCATCCTCTCCGACACATACGGCTACGCCGGGACCGAGATCATCCGCAGGACCGTAGGCGACTCCAAGGTCGCGGAACTCAATACCGTCACGGATTCCGCCGTCAAGATCCCGATGGAGCGGGCGCTCATCCGCCTCGGCAAGCAGCTCATCATGCGCCGCGGGGAGTTCCGCTGCGGGACGGAGGCGACGGAGATGTTCCGCAATTGTATTACTGCGAATTAATATATCGTCCTGCTTAGGTACATTGTCAGGCATTATCAATATTCAAATTATCACACAACTCATTGCCGTCACTTTAAAAGTAAAAGGAGGAGGGCTTTTATGAAATTATATGTACGTGCGCCCTACAGCGAGGCGCGTCTGGAAGAACTGAAGACCTGGTTCGATGAGGTCGTTTACGAGCCGTGGACCGCGACGGGCGAACGCTACTATGAGGATGAGATGCTGGAGCATCTTCTCAAGGAGAAGCCCGACGCACTGATCACCGAGCTCGACCGCATTACGAAGAAGGTCGTGGACGGGTATTACGGTCTGAAGTTTATCGGCGACTGCCGTGCAACGCCCGCCAACATTCAGGTGGAAGAATGCACCAGGGCAGGCATCCCGCTGCTCTGCACCCCGGGCCGCAACACCATGGCGGTCGCGGAAATGGTCGTGGGCCTGATCCTCTGCCATCTGCGCAAGGTCATTCCGTCTGTAGAATGGACGAAGGAAGGCGGCTGGGTCCAGGGCACGACCCCGTACTATCTCTACATGGGCAACGAGCTTTCCGGCAAGAAGGTCGGCTTCGTCGGCTACGGTCAGATCAGCCGCGCGGTGACGCACCTGCTCGAAGGCTTTGAGTGCGACATCAGCTTCTATGATCCCTTCATCCCGGGCGACGTCGGCCACGCGCACAAGAAGACCCTCGAGGAAATCTTCTCCGAGAGCGACATCGTCACGCTGCATCTCCCGGTCAATGACGGCACACGGGGTCTCGTTACCGAGAAGCTCCTTCGCATGATGAAGCCTACTGCTCTCTTTGTCAATGCTGCCCGCTCCGCCATCATTGAGGATATGGGCGCACTGAAAAAGGTGCTGGACGAAAAGATCTTTGCAGGCGCCATCATTGACGTACTGGACAACGAGCCGCCGACACCGGAGGATCTCGCGATCGCGTACTGCCCGAACACCATCGTGACCCCGCATATCTGCGGCGCGACCTTTGAGGTCACCGACCACCAGGCGGACATCATGAACGACCGCATCCGCAAGTTCCTGGACGGCAGGGACTACGACAGGATCATCTACAACAAAGACGTATTAATCAGGAACTGATTCTGACTCATGCCCCGGCACGGCGTTTCCTAAAAGCGCTGCGCCGGCGGCATCTGCCCTGAGCCCGGCCGACACGGAAGGCGCGGCGCAGTCAGATAAAGATACAGATAGTTTCATCACATGAAGGGAGTGCTGCTCCAATGAAGCATTATCTCATGTTTGACCTCGGCACGGGCAACACACGTGCCGCCATCGTCCGCTCCGACGGCGAGATCCTCGGCATCCGGACGATCACCAACACCTATGAACGGGACCCGCTCTATGAGGACGCGCAGTATTTTCTGCCGGCAGACTGGGAGCGGGCAATGCTGTCCATCGCGGACGAGCTTATAGCGGAGCATCCGGACGTCACGATCGACGCCGTATCTTCAGCCGCGGCGCGCCAGACTGTCATCCTGCTGGACAAGGACGGTAAGGCGTTTTATGCCCTTCCGAATATCGATAACCGCGGACGGGAGTATATGGCGAACATCCCCGGGAAAGACAGCATTTACAGGATCTCCGGCAAATGGGCGACCGAGGACTTCCCTTCCGCGAAGCTTCTGGGCCTTCGCATGAAGCGGCCTGAGATCTACGCAAAGATCGGCGGCCTCACGAGTGAAAGTGAATGGCTCGGGGTGCTTTTCACGGGGGAAAATGTCTGCGAGCCGACGCAGGCCTGCGAGCTGCAGCTTTATGACCTCGAGGCGAAGGACTGGTCGGAAGCGCTCTGCGACGTTTACGGCGTGGATAAGGCGTTTCTGCCGCCGCTCAAAGGTGCCGGGACCATGATCCCGATCCTGCCTGAGTTTAAGGCGCGCTTTCATATGGCGGACGACGCCTGCTTTATCGTGGGCGGCGCGGATACCCAGGTCGGCGCGCAGACAGTCGGTGCCTCGGAGGGCGACCTCGTCATCATCTCCGGCACGACGACGCCGGTGCTGGCGCTGACCGCGGACAAGGTCACGGACAGCGCGGAACGTGTCTGGGTGGACGCGGGGCTGCGCGTTGAGGGCTTGATCACCGAGATGAACCCTGGCGTCACGGGACTGAACTACCAGCGTCTGAAGGAAGGCCTGCTGAAGGATTTCAGCTATGCGGAGCTCGAGGAGGCGTACGCGGCAAAGACAGATTTTACCTGCACCGCATCCTTCAGTTCTCTTCTCTTCTATGAGAAACGCTCACTTCGTAACGGCGGCTTCTTTATGCGCTCGCCGCTGCAGGTAGCGCCGGACCTCACGGACTTCGGTTTCGCCCTGGTCGCGGACATCGCCTGCGCGGTCTGGGAGCAGCTGAGGCGCCTGATCGAGATCTCCGGTCTCCATCCGGACCACATCAAGGGCTGCGGCGGCGGTCTTCGTTCCGACGCGCTCTGCACCATGATCGCTTCGCTTTCGGGCATGGAGATCCGCTGCCCGAAGGGCTTCGAGCAGGCGACGCTCTTAGGTCTCGTGAAGATCTGCAACGGCGCGCTCGGAGAGGAAGCGGCTCCGGCGGGCAGCATTGGCAGCAACATCGAATATCGCGGCGGCGAACGGATCATCCGGCCGGTGGAGGGTCATCTCGTAGAGAAGTACTACCCTGTCTGGCTGAAGAACCGGACGAACGCTAACACGTAAACTACTCTGGCCGGCGCAAGGCACTTCTGCCCTTTCCGGCTCAGTCCTTCATAAAGTGCAGACTTGCCGGCATTCGGAGACGGCAGTATTGGTATAAACAACACCGCCCCCACGGGCCAGACAGTTCAGGCTGTGGCTCGTGGACCGCAGCGACAACATTGGCATAAGTAAGACATCCTGCCAGGCAGAGACAGGATGCATGAAATTTCACAACCTAAGGGGAGGTAGCAACATGTTAATGCAGAAAGAACGGGAACTGATCGTCGAGTACGGCAAGAAAATGAGCAGCTCCGGACTGTGCCCGGGCACAAGCGGCAACGTCAGCATTTACGACCCGGAGACAGGCCATATGGCCATCAGTCCCTCCGGCATCGATTATTTCTCGACACTGCCCGAGGACGTGGTCGTCATGGACCTGAACGCGCACGTCGTGGACGGCGCCCGCAAGCCCTCGAGTGAATGGGCGCTGCACACCGAGTTTTATAAGCATAAGCCCTACGCGCGCGCCGTTGTGCACACGCACTCCGTTTACTGCACGACATTTGCAGTGCTCGGCATGCCGCTGAAGGCGGTCCACTACGTCATCGGCGACGCCGGCGTTCCGGAGATCCCGTGCGCGGAGTACCAGACCTTCGGAACGATTGAACTCGCGCAGGCGGCGATGAAGGTCTGCGGCGAGTCCGACGCTGTGCTGCTCGGCAACCACGGCATCATCACCTGCGGCAAGAGCATTGACAGCGCGTTCAGCCTTGCGCGCAACTGCGAATACATCGCGCAGCTGCAGTACCAGGCGATGTGCATCGGCACGCCCAATGTCATCAGCGGCAAGAAGATGGACGAGGTCATGGAGAAGTTCAAGTCCTACGGCCAG
>JAFTBX010000087.1 GCA_017455005.1 Lachnospiraceae bacterium
ACTCGTTTTTTTAAAGACCCCGAGGCGTTAGGTCCCCTCGAAGCTTAGGAGGCGGACGCTCTATCCTGCTGAGCTACGGAGACAGATATTAAAATGCTGTGTACTCGTGATCGGGCATCTTCCGTCCTTTCAGGATCAGATAAACGCCGAGTCCGATCAGGAGCAGCATCAGCACGACATAGTATACCACGATACGCGCTGCGGTGTCAAAGAAAAATCCCTCCGGCACGATATTTATCAGCATGTCTTTTGACGGATCCAAGATCCAGAGGTCATTGTCAAAAAACATGTGGTGAAACGTGATGAAATCCTGGTCAAAATGTGTAATGATATGTGCCCCGAGCGCAGCAAATCCCGCCAGCACCAGGACGCCGGCGGAAACAAACCCGATACCGGTACTGATCCGGAAGATCTTCGGTTCGTTCTCGCATGCAAGCAGCCGCGAGCTTCCCATGAAGAGAATCACCAGGATCAGCGCAAAGCCCAGGAAGCGGATCGCCGCCATAAAGAGAACTCTGACGTCTTCCATATGCGCGATCTCGCGCTCCGAGAAGAAACCGCGCATCTCCCCGTCCATCTTAACTTCGATCTGGAGCTCCTGCGGATCCTGCCCATGCAGCAGATAATCCATCATGTGGTTGGTCACGGCCATCAGGCCGTCTTCCTCGCTCATGGTCATCTCGGGGAGGTTGGAAAGCACGTTATGCTTCTCATACTCGTGCTCGAAGTATCCCGGCGTCAGATAGCATACCGCGAAAACGGAAGCCACCAGCAGCGAGTAGCTGAGCAGCAGCGCGCTGAGAAAACCGAGGATCACGGCGCTTAGACGCCAACATTTACGTTTCCCTGCATCCACAATCTGCATTTGATTCTGCGTCCTTTCATCGGTTCCCCGAGGATGTCGTCCTTTCTCATGCACAGCCAGAACTCTACGTCATTGCATGAGATCTTCATCAGGCACAGTTCCTCGTCTGTAAAACAGTTGGAGTTTTCCTTTACTTCGGTGATTTCTCCGATGATCGAATACTGATCACACTCGATCCCGCAGGGCATAAAGCTCTGAGACACGACTGAGTATAAATCTTCGTTTTCAATGCGCTCGGACAGCTGATGATACATCTGCATATCCGAAGCGGTCAATGTCTCGATCGCGTCTTCGTCACCGTTTCTGGCCGCTTCGATCAGGCTCTCGTCCGGATAATTGCTCGTATATCCTCCGCCGGGCATTTCTTCCGGCTTTGCGACCGGCAGGATGATCGTTGCGCTGTTCGCGAAGGCACTGAGCGCGGTACCCCGGAACTCATAGTTTGTTTCGGCATCCGGGCGCTGCCTGTAGCTGACCGGGTTGTTCATAAAGAAGATGAGTGAGAGCCCGATGTTATACTCATCGATCACACCGGCAAAGGTCTCCTGCTGTGTATGCCGTTCCAAAGAGCAGATCCCGTTGGACGAGATCTCGTAGGTGTTGTAGTAAGGATAATAGTACTGAAGCTCTGTACGTCCGCCGCCGAAGTCAATCGCGGCAGCGCAGATGCCGATGTACTCATTCACCGGCAGGCGGTACTCATCCAAAGCCGTATGATCTCCAAGTTCCAGCCGGGCACTTAAAAACTCCGGCCGCATCGCATGCTGCCTTATTAAATTGTAGACCGATTCTTCTGACGTAAAGTCAGAAAAACCGGCCGCTCTTAAAAACTTATGCATATTATTGGATATATCTGATCCGTCCGCCGAGCGCCTGGATCTTCTTATCAAAATCTTCGTAACCGCGCTTGATGTAGCCGATCTCTTCGATCCTGGTCCGGCCGTTTGCCTGCAGCGCGGCAATGACCAGCGCCGCACCGGCTCTCAGGTCGGGGGCCGTCACCGTCGCACCGGAAAAGCCCTTGACACCATCAACGATGGCTACATTGCCCTGTACACGGATACGTCCGCCCATTCTGGCGAGTTCCTCTACATACTTGAACCGTTTTTCAAAAATGCCCTCGGTCACGATACTGGTTCCTTCCGCCAAGGCAAGAGCAACCGTGATCTGCGGCTGCATATCCGTCGGAAATCCGGGATACGGCTGTGTCTTGATATCGGTATGACGCTGCAGCGGCGCACCGATCACGCGGACTGCCTCATCAAACTCCTGTACTTCATTGCCCATTTCCTGCAGCTTTGCGGTAATAGACTCAAGGTGCTTCGGGATCACGTTTTTGATCAGGATATCGCCGCGGGTGGCTGCTGCCATACACATAAATGTACCGGACTCGATCTGGTCAGGAATGATCGCATATTCCGTTCCATGCAGGGACTCGACACCTCTGATACGGATGATATCCGTACCGGCGCCTTTGATCTTAGCGCCCATGCTGTTTAAAAAGTTCGCAACGTCAACGATATGCGGTTCCCTTGCCGCATTCTCAATAATCGTCTGGCCTTTCGCCATGACTGCCGCAAGCATAACATTGATCGTAGCGCCAACAGTCACAACATCAAAGAAAATGTGCGCTGCCGAAAGCTGATCCGCGCTTGCGTAAAGTGAACCGCCGTCGATCTCGATCTCCGCGCCGAGTGCACGGAATCCCTTGATGTGCTGATCGATCGGCCTGGCGCCGATGGCACAGCCGCCCGGAAGCGGGACTCTCGCCTTTTTGTACTTGCCGAGGAGCGCTCCGATAAAGTAATAGGATGCGCGGATTCTGCGCATGTAGTCGTCTTCGACTTCGAGCTCCGAGATCGTCGATCCGTTGATCTTAACCGTATGGGCGTCGATCCGGTCAACTTTGGCTCCGATGTTGGAAATCGCCTCAAGCATGACGTTGATGTCATTGACATCGGGGATATTCTCGATCAGAACGTCTTCATCCGTCAGGATCGATGCGGCAAGAATGCCGAGCGCCGCATTTTTTGCGCCGCTGATAGTCACCTCGCCTTTGAGAGGTGTTCCGCCTTCAATGATATACTGCTCCATACGTGTCCTCTTTAAATGATTGTCGTTTCAAAATCAGAAAGATATTATATCTTCTTCTGCGCTTTTTGTAAATAACTTACAGCCCCGCATACGGTAAAAAGCAAATATAGTCATTCTGCTGCCGCGCGAAATACTGTGCCGCTTCCTCCATAGGCAGGATCTCCGCATTGTCCTCTTCGCTTTCTCTAAACGGGTAAAAGACACGGACAGACTGGCTGTCATACCCGAAAATCAGGCAGTATTCGTTATTATCGAGCCATGCGAGGATCGGACAGCCCTTGTTGATATAATACAGAATGCGGTTCAGTTCGGCTCCCTGCGCGTCCAACAGGATATATCCGTCATCCGTTATGCAGTTTTCTTCAAAATCATCCAATGCCAGAACAAGAGGCTGTGCAGCACTGTAGGGATCTGTCAGGTTTCTCGACGCGGTACGGTCTGCCCTGTTGTAAACCACTACTGCGTTTTCGTCTGTGACCCAACCCATCTCGTCATAACACAGATCAATCGCTTCATTCAGGTTGTTGACCTTGCCGAGCAGCGTCCCGTTGGCATAGGCATAGAAATATATCTCATCGCTGCTCTTATGCGATCCCAGTTCGATGGTTCCGGATCGTTCATAGGAAATATTTTTAGGTGCGCTGATACGGAGACTTCTCGTCGTCTTGATATTTTCATCAAGGTCCACATACCAAACCTTTTTGCGGGTCTCCGTATCCCCGGTGGATATCCCTTTTGTATAAAGGTTTTCCTGCTGCTCACGGCTTACGATCGTATCCTTGCTTGCAAACTGATAGCTGCCCGGATCTGTGCCCTTTCTGTACTGTACCAGATGGATACGGTCTCCTTCGATCCGGATATTTTCAAGATACAGTCCCCGCTTCTGGTACTCCATGATCACGGAAAGCTCCCTGTCTATGATCATAAGCTTGCTCAGCGGCAGACCTCTCAGGCGGTTATTAATGATCCAGCGGTCATTCGTCCCGCTTACGCCGTAGATCAGATCCTGGTTGTAAAAATCGATCACGCTGAGGACGGTGCCTTCCGCCGCGCTGATCGTCTGTGTACTGCCGGTCATGATGTCCATCAGTTTGATACTGTTGGGACTGTACATATCGCCTTCGAGCCATGCGATCATGGACTGATCCCGGCTGGTTGCGTAGCGCCCTTCGGTCAAACCAGACGCGATGTCCAGCATTTCCTGAGAAGTAAGATCTATAGCCGTGACCGCATCGTTTTGCTTAATATAGAGCATACCGCTGCCGCTCTTTACACAGAGCTCCTCCAGTTCCCGCTTGATCTTCTCATACGTATTGGCAGCAGGAATAAAGAACAGTTCGGTGATCGTAGAGCTTTCGCTGTCATACTGGTAGTAAACGATACCGTTGCTTCCTTCATGACGTCCGCGGTTCATATATCCGTAAACGACAAAGTCTACATTGCCTTCATCGTCAACAGACAGGATCCGTATATCATGCCGGTCATAATTCGCGCGAATTTTATCCTGTTCGCTTCGGAAAGAGAAAATGTTGACTGCGCGTTTTCCGGTCTGGTCATAGCACCAGAGCTCTTTGTTGGCCTTGAATACAATATATCTTCCGTTTTGTGATTTACGTGTCTGGATCCGGTCTTCAGACGTAATGCCGAGATTGATCCTCATACCGGTGAAAAGATGCTTGTTGCCTTCGAATATCTGCGTAGTACTTCGATGGTAGTTCATCATATACATACGCTCGGATCCGGTGCGCATCGTGAATTCGTCGATATTGTAGTATCTGTCGGGATTGTCTGTTTCGCTCGGGCTCTCCGTTTCGTATCTGACTTCCACCGCGCTCATTATGCCGTCGTATTCCTTGATAGTGATCTCCGGCTCGGAGGTGAGCTTCATGCCGCTCTGTCCCCAGGTCACCTGACCGAAACTGGATTTGAGCGTAACATCGCCATAGGAGGAGTTGTCCGCCGTCGGGTCTGTCTCGAGATATACCGTTAAGTCTCTTGCAGCATTATAATCAAAGGTCTTTGTCGTAAACTCCGTGGCCGTATCGATAACTCTCTTCGCGTTTGCGCTGTCGGTCCAAATGATGCGGGTATAGTAATTCACGACGCGCTCACCGAGATCCAGTTGGATGCGAAGCAGATACGGCACATCACGTGAGATCATATTCTGGATCGGAAGCTCCGCGATCAGATCTCCGTTCTCATCCTCCGGAAATTCCGTCACTTCCGTCTTTTCAATATAATGCTGGAGGTTGAGGCTTCGGACCTCGTAGCTGAGCCCGATGATGCTGTTGGCGTAGGGCCTGATCCTTAAGGAAAGCCTCCGGTTTTCCGGGAGCGGCGTGATCGAATCCGATGCGGCTGCGTTGCCCATATCCTGCAGATATCCGTGCATCAGGTTTATGTCACTACCTTCAACGTCGGCGTACAGGACAGGCAGCGTCGGCTCTTCCATCGACGAATAAACCGCGTACTCGCGTTCCGTCGTGATAAAACTGTTCGCAAAATAAAAGACAAATGCTGCCGCAAACAGCAGTATGCCTCCAAAGATCAGGAGCGCCGTGATATTGAATTTCTGGGTTTTCTTTGTGCTTGAATTAGCCAATGTCAATCCTCAACATAACCAAGCGCGCGTTCAAGTGCGCCTTTTTCTTCGGCACCGAGCTGTACGTCGGTCGCGCCGGCTTCAACTTCCTTGATATATAAGAAGCAGCCCGCAGTTCCATGCATACAGTTCAGGATAATGCCGGTGTTGGTATAATCAAGCAAGGCGGCTGCAAATGACATCTTACCGCCCATTCCTTCAAATGCGTCATACCGTACAACTCCAGCCTTCTGGAAAGATGCGCGGATGTTGCGGTTCATGGCACGCATCACCTCTTTGTTGGTCAGGTCTGATTTTTCAAGCGCTTCTATCCGCTGCTTTTCCTCAACGATCAGGTCCTCGAGGCTTTCCGCGTCACGTCCTCTCATAAATGCGTCATACTGTCTGTAGATGCTCTTATATCTGCCTATTGCCGTCAGAGCAATGATGATACTGATCACACTGATCAGAGCAGATACGGCCGCGATGATCAGCGGCAGACTGTATTGGTCTAACATAATGTCCTCCTGGAAATTGTTTTTCTGTCTTCCCGATGCTTAATCTTTATCCTTTCACAGCGTTCACTGCATGACAAAGGTTTTATCCGCGCAGCCGGTCCACAAGGTTTTCGAGTTCTTCCAATGAATAATACTCTATCTCGATCCTGCCCTTTTCTTTTGTCTTCTGCCTGATGCTTACCCGTGCACTCAGTGCTCCGGTCAATTCCTCCGCAAGGGAGTCCATATAGATATCCGGTGTTTTTTCCTTTGCGCCTTTCCTGGGGCTGTTATACTGTTTCGCCAGTTTTTCCGTCTCACGTACGCTTAAACGGCTGTTGATCACTTCCCGTGCAGCTTTATACTGTGCCCGCTTCCCATTGATGCTCAGGATCGCTCTGGCATGTCCGGCACTTAAATCCCCGTTTTCCACAAGGTCCAGAACATCTTTATCCAGCTGCAGAAGACGAAGGCTGTTGGTGATCGCTGTTCTGCTCTTGGAAACACGAGAGGCAAGCTCTTCCTGGGTCAGGCCGAACTCTTCGAGCAGGGACCGATAAGCCCTTGCTTCTTCCACGCTGTTCAGATCCTCTCTCTGTATATTCTCAATCAGTGCGATCTCAGCGGCTTCCTGCTTTCCCACTTCTTTCACGATAGCCGGGATCTCCTTCAGGCCGGCCATGCGCGCAGCTCTCCAGCGTCGTTCACCGACGAGGATCTCATAGGCGTTACCGTTTTTCTGCACCAGGATCGGCTGCAGCACGCCATGCTCTTTGATCGACTCCGTAAGTTCCTTCAGGCTCTCTTCGTCAAATACCTTTCTCGGCTGAGACGTATTTGGCTCGATCAGAGAGAGCCTGATCAAAGATGTTTCACGTGAAACATCCTTTGTTTCCGCTGGAAGCGCATCTGCCTTCGCTGTCTCGTCCGGATCCCGGCTGACCCGGTTCTTCTTTGTACGGGCTATATCGATATCTTCTCCGAAAAGGGCTCCAAGGCCTCTTCCAAGTCCCTTCTTTTCATTCTTTGCCATAATATCCCCTGCTGATTCAATCTCTGTGTTTCTGCATGATTTCCGCGGCAAGCATGCGATAGCTGTCCGCGCCGCGAGAGCTGCTGTCGTAAACCGTGATCGGTTCTCCGAAAGACGGTGCCTCGGCCAGGCGTACATTTCTCGGGATCAGTGTCTCAAATACCTGTTCTCCCAACTGGTCTCTGACCGTTTCCCTTACCGTCTCCACGACCTGTACACTCAGTCTTGTGCGGGAATTATACATCGTCAGAAGTATGCCTTCGATCTCCAGTTCCTCATTCAGTTTGCTCTGGATCAGGCGGATCGTTTCGATCACCTGCTTCAGACCCTCTAAAGCATAAAACTCACACTGTACCGGGATGATGGCTCCGTCTGACGCTATCAGCGCATTTATGGTCAGAATGCCGATGGAAGGCGGACAGTCGATCAGTATGTAGTCATACTCCGACCGAAGTGATTTGATCGCGCTGCGCAGCTGCGTCTTTGTCTCTGTGGACTCCAGTTCCAGCAGCTCCACCTCCGCGCCTGAAAGCGATATCCCTGCCGGTATAAGATCAACGCCGGCAGCTACGTCATGAATGATACATTCCTCAGGCTTCGCCAGGTCGCAAAGCAACTCATAGATCGTCTTCGCATCCTCATCCAGCCTGTATTTTAATATACCCGTCGTGGCATTGCCCTGCGGGTCAAAATCGATCAAAAGGACTTTCTCGCCTGCCTCGCCCAACGTGGCCGCGAGGTTAATGGCCGTTGTCGTTTTTCCGACGCCGCCCTTCTGGTTGATCAAAGCTATCGTGCGTCCCATGGGACCTCCTTCTGATGAGATGTTTCACGTGAAACATCCTAATCATTTATCCGTTCATCCGGACGAATGCATTATATTATATATTTACTGATTAATAAACAAAATAAAGGGAATCGTAAGAAAATCAAATGTCGAACACGCGGCTCACCGCATCCGCATACTCATCTTTATACCTGGCTTTTTTGATATCGAGCAGAGCGCGTTCACGGTCGTGGTATCTTCGTCCCATATAATACCAGATCTCTTTCATTTTAAACAGGACATCTCTTTCCCCATATAGCACATCACTGTATGCATACCAGAGCTCGTCCAGAAAAGATTTGAGTCTTTTTACATTTTCTGCTTCGTCCGCATGATATCCCGGCGCTTCCCTCTTCAGCGTTATCGCAAGCATCGGATCGGCGATCAGACCCCGACCGATCATAATCGTATCAATCGCAGGAAATGTATTCCCGATCTTCTGCCAGTCGGCTGCTTCGCAGATATCACCGTTGAAACAGACCGGACAGCTGAGCGTCTGCAGCATCATACGAAAAGCTTCCAGGCGCAGTTTTCCCTGATAATAATCTTCTCTTACACGCGGATGTATAATGATCTCCTTGACAGGATAGCACGCGAAGATTTCCGCAAGCTTCGTCGCTTCATCCGGATCCTTTACCCCCACCCTCGTTTTGATGGATATCTCCGGGATGTCCTGGGCGCTGAATATCTCCGCAAGAAAACGCTCCAGTCTGTCGGGATCTGCCAGCATGCCGGAGCCTTTGCCCTTAGTGAATACGGTCGGATACGGGCACCCGAGATTCAGGTTCACTTCCCTGTATCCTGCTGCTGCCAGATATTTTGCAGCCCAAAGGAAGTCCGAGCCGTTACAGGTGAGTATCTGCGGTACAAGTTCATCTTCCATCGGCGTTACTTCCGCGATCTCACGTTTTTTAAAATGGTGTGTCTGGTTAGCAACAAGAAACGGCGTAAAATATTTATCAACGCCGCCAAAGTATTTACGGAATACCGTTCTGTATGTTCTTGTCGTTACTCCTTCCATTGGAGCCATGTAGATCTTCATACTGTTGTTATATTCGTGGTGATTCGGATGACTGTACTGCTATTCTGATATTGATCCGGGGATTGCGTTTTTATATAAGAACGATTACAATCTCATAGAGCAGTCGATCCGGGTCGAACATGAAAGGAATTTCTGCAAAATGCAGTTTAATCAATCCAATACAAAAGGCATTATAATGGGCGTGCTTGCTGCGGTCTTTTGGGGCATCAACGGCGCTGTCAGCCAATACCTTCTCAGCCACTACGATATTACTTCGTATGAGTTGGCCTGCCTTCGCATGCTGAGCGCGGGTCTTTTGATCATCATCCTTAGTATGCTGAGGAGCGGTAAGCACGCTTATGACGTATTCAGGCTTGCCTCAGACCGGAAAAAGCTTCTGCTGTTTGCGATATGCGGACTCCTGTTTAATCAGATTTGTTATTTTAACGCGATCCGTTATACGGACGCCGGCACCGCCACGATCATGCAGAGCATGAGCACGATCGTAATCCTTCTTTTTACTTCCTTTACAAAAAAGACTTTCCCTCCAAAGCTGCAGGTCGCAGCTGTCATATTGGCATTGATCGGTGTATATATGATCTCGACAGATCCCGGAACCGGTCTTTCACTTTCTCCGGCCGGCCTTTTCTGGGGTCCGGTACTTGCTGTCGCAGCGGCATCGTATATCCTTTTATCCCGTCCTCTCACAGAGCGCTGGAACTCTCTGACGGTCACCGGCTTTGGTATGCTGATCGGAGGCATACTGTTTTCTCTCGCCGTTCATCCGTGGGAGATCAGAGTCATCCCCGACCTCCCCGGCATTCTGCTGTTTGCCTACCATGTGATATTCGGCACAGTAGCGGCATTTTCGTTATTCTTAAGCTGCGTGCATGAGATCGGCCCCGTAAGAGGCAACCTGATCGGCAACATAGAGCCGCTAACAGCTTCCGTCGTATCTGCTTTGTTGCTTCATACTTCCTTCAGCACAAGGGATATCACCGGATTTATCCTGATCCTGATTGCCGTCATCATTGTTCAGGTCAGCGCCTGACGCTCCGTACGACACAAAAAAGATCAGGCCTTCCTTTTATTTGCCCATGCAAAATGAGGCAAAGATCTCGTTCACAAGATCATCATCCACGGACTCCCCAATGATCTGTCCCAGAGCCGTATAGGCGTCCATCAGATCTACGGTGTAAAAGTCTTCCGGCATGCCGTCATCAATAGAACGCAGCACGCTTTTCAGAGATTCCGCTGCCGCCTTCAACAGTTCCACATGTCTCATCGAAGAGACCATCACTTCGTCGTTATAGGAGATCTCCCCCATCGAAAACATCTCTTCAATTACTTCCGTCAGTTTTCCGATACCATCGTGCGTCAGCGCGGAAATACTCAGGTGTTCCCGCTTATCCTCCGGCATGGACCGCAGCAACTCATCTGTATCGACTGCAGCTGTGAGATCCGACTTATTGAACAAAAACAGCACTCTGACAGATAGATCGCGTATGTACCTTAAGATATCACGGTCTTCTTCGCCGATCGGCACGGAAGCATCGATAACACAAAGGACCAGATCCGCATCCCGTATGGAATCGAGCGCCCTCTTTACGCCGATGCTCTCCACAACATCGTCTGTTCTGCGGATACCAGCTGTATCCATAAGGTTGAGTGAAAGACTGCCCAATGAGATACTTTCCCTAATGGTATCTCTGGTCGTGCCTGGTATCTGTGTGACGATCGCGCGCTCTTCACCGAGCAAAGCGTTCAAAAGGGACGACTTACCGGCATTGGGTTTTCCGATTATGACTGTATTGATACCTTCTCTGACGAGCTTTCCATAACGATAGCTGCGAATCAGCTTTTCCAGCTGTCCGAGTGAAGCATTAATATGCTCCTTCAGCTCTTCATCGACATCCGAGACATTATAATGCTCCGGATCATCAAGAGCGGCTTCAATAAATGCCGTATCCTTGAGGATCACTTCACGCATGC
>JAFTBX010000088.1 GCA_017455005.1 Lachnospiraceae bacterium
CATTACAGCTCCACTTCTGCATGGGACGGTAATGTAGGTGTCTGCGGTCATAACCGTGGAACGAAGTTTGCCATCGGTTCTGTCAAAGACCTGAACAAGGGCGACCTTATAGCCTACACCACGGTCTACGGCACAAGGATCTACGCTGTGGAAGAGGTCAAGATCATCGGCAGCACCGATTGGACTTATCTTGCTCCCTGCTTTGAAAACAGGCTGACCATCACGACCTGTCTTGCGGGAAAGCCGGATGTCAGGGTCTGCGTAAGAGCCGTTGCGCTCAACTAAGCTTTGCATGTTTGCAAATTCTATCCGTCCTCATATATCCTCAAAGAAAACAGTAAAGATTTGGTATTTCGGAGGACGAGACTATGAATAAAAAGATCATGCATTTTGGCAGCGGCTTTGTCGCAGGTGTCATTTCATGTACAATGGCCATGAGCGGTATGGTTGCCTATGCAGGGGGCATCACGGCGGAGCGAAGCCAGAACCGGTTTCTTGTAAACGGAGAAGAGAGGGCCTTAGAAGCCTACAAGATCGACGGCTATAACTACTTTAAGCTGAGAGATCTTGGGGACGCGCTGGGCTTTGGCGTTGCCTGGGACGGTGAGCAGAGGTTGGTGGTGATCGATACTACTGTGTCTGAACTTGAAGATATCCCGGCAAAGGACACTGAAAGCAAATTCAGTGTAAAAGCAGGGGACATCATAACCTGCAGCGATGGCTATCAGTACAAGGTCACGGACGTATCAAAGTATGATGCGAACGCTTTTGCGGACGGCCCGCTTCCTGCATTGCCAGCCGAAAAGAAAAGCTGGAATCTGATGCCCAAGGCGGAGCTTCCTGAGACTGAAGTAAGGCATTATTCCATTGGCGGGAAAGAGTATATGTTTATGCGTAATCTCACGGAGACAAAACGCATGCTCTATACACTCTACGATGCTATGGAGGCAAACGAAGAGACCTGGAAGAACGGAGCACCTGTCCTTCATCCTTCCGGCAGTGCTAAGGTCAGCATTGATCTTAGCATAAAAGATACGGACTATGCCCAGAGCTTCTGGCCATGGAGGGCAAGTGAGATCACGAATCTCTTTAATTCCTGCCCGCCGGGGCACTACGAAATGGAGGCCTGGGACGTATACATCGACGGCGCCTTCCAGCACACGGAGTACCGTATTGCCGTTATCTAAGGCAAGCCGAAAAAGTAAATATATCAACTCTGACGGTATGACTCTCATGCCGTCTTTTTTATGAACAAAGGAGAATTCGATGAGTAAGAAAATCCTTACGATCGTCCTGTCGATCGTCATGCTTCTTGGCATCTTCCCGCTTCAGGCCTTTGCAGCCTCAACGGAGGCCGAAGCGCTCGGCGAGATCGATGTCTACAGCGATGGGACAAAGCTCAATTACCTGTCCGTAAACGGCAGTGTAAGAGAGCAGACCTATACCTATTACAACTATGTGAGCGCGAGCGGGCAGACCAAGGAGATCCCGGCTTATTGCGTGAATCCTACACAGTACGGCGTTCCGCAGAAGGTTCCCTACGGCACCAGCATCAAGTATCTTGCCAATGAAAAGACCAGCGATCCCAAGGTCATCGGCATCGTAGCCAACGGTTATCCCACCAAGGGGCTTGGCGAGCTTGGTCTTCAAAGCAAGTACGAAGCATATTACGCAACCAAGATGGCCCTTTGGTGCCACATCCTCTCCGGCTGGAGCATCAATACCATGAAGGGCAACCCGAATCTGACCGGCGCGGATAAGGCTGCCGCCGAAAGAGTGCTTGCCGCAGCTAAGAAGATCTACTCCTACGGAACCGGATGGACGGAAGTCCTGCAGCCTGAGATCAGCTGCAGCCCGGATAAGGATCTCGCATACAACGTGACCATTGACGGTCAGCAGTACAAGCAGCAGATCTTTACCTTCCATTCCAAGACCTTCGTAGCAAACTACGCGGTCAAGGTCGCATTCACAGATCCGTCTTCGGTTCCTGCAGGGACTAAGATCGTGGACATGGATAATAACGAGATCAGCACAATTACGGTAAGCGGTTCCGGCAGCAACTTCAACGGGCAGTTCAAGGTGCTGTATCCCGCATCTGCCGTGGAGGGCAAAACCGGCTCCGTGCAGCTGTCCTTTACAAGCACCGTTTACAGCTACGCGATCTTCTACGCTATCTGCCAGGAAAAGGATAAGTACGGCAACCTTCAGAACTACATGGTGGATACCGACCCCACCACGGTCGCAAGGCTTTCCGCCATCAGCAAATATGCGTCTGAAGGAACTCCCTCCACGCCGGAGAATCCGCCAACAGAAGATACCCCGGATACCGGTATTGAGATCAGCAAGTACGAGACGGGAACCAACACACCGCTTTCCGGAGCACGCTTTGCCGTGATCGATCCTGAAGGCGCAACCGTAGGCATCTTTGTGACCGATGATGCGGGCAAGATCACGCTTCCTGTTACTCTCTGCGGCAACTACACCATCGTGGAGACCGATCCGCCGCAGTACCATCTGCTTCCTGAAAACAATATGGCGCAGGTAAAAGTGGAGTACGGCAAGATCGCAAAGGTCAGCTTCTACAACGAGCCCTACGGAAATCTGGTCATTGAAAAGTATTCTGACAGTGGCGACAGACTTCATGGAGCAGTCGTAAAGATCAAGCATATCGAAAGCGGGGCGACGTATTCCAAGACCACATCCGATGTCGGGACCGCAGTCTTTGAACAGCTTAAGCCCGGCGCGTATGAGATCGTAGAAGTTTCCGCTCCTTCCGGCTACCAGAAGGATGGCCAGACCTATACAGCCAACGTAGTGAGCGGTGAGACCGTAAGCTTTACTCTTACCAACAGGGAACTGCCCGGTCTTCGCATTACCAAGTACGACCGCAAGGCAGGAACCGTCATGACCGACGTGACCTTCGAGATCTTCAGGGATACCGTGTCCATTGGTACCTTTAAGACAGACATGCTCGGCCAGATCGTCCTGAAAGACCTTCAGCCCGGAACCTACACTGCAAAGGAAGTAAATGTGGACGGCAATCACATCCTCGATACCACTCCTCAGAACGTTGAGCTTAAGGCTGGAGAAGGCATCAGAGACCTGACCTTCTTCAACGATGTAAAGCCAGGTATGAGGCTCGTCAAGATCGACTCTCAGGATCCTTCCAAGGTGATTCCCGGAGCGGTCTTTGAAGTAAAGTCCGTGGACGGCAGCTTCGGTCCTAAGGAATATACGACCGATGCAAACGGAGAAATCGACCTCTCCGCGCTTTCTGCAGGAGCTTATGTTGTGACCGAAAAGCAGTGCGACGGCTA
>JAFTBX010000089.1 GCA_017455005.1 Lachnospiraceae bacterium
CCCACAGGTCAGTGCTTCGTTTGCATACTTTGACGATGCACCTGAAAAGGTAGCGGCACTGAAACTGGATCAGGACGCAGTGAATGACTCGATCCTCAACATATACAGTGAGCTGGCGTATCCGCTTTCCCCGCTGCAGCTGGCTGCTACGGAGATTGCCCATGTACTGGAGAAAAATGATGAATCTTATGGGGAAGAGACCCTACGGAACATGAAGGAAGCAAAGGAAGTGACGCCGGAAGATATCAGCGCGGCATCGAAGGAGATCGGCTTGCTTATGAAAGAAGGTTCGCGTACGACGGCGGCGAATATGGCGACGATCAACAAAAACAGGGATCTTTACGATGAGGTCATCGATGTGCTTGTTCGCGGGGACAGCGCCGGCAGGGATGAAAGTTAAATAGTGAAACAAATACCACTTGACATATGACGTATTAATGCATTAAAATGCTTCTCAATTAAATCAATAAACCGATGCGGAAGAGTAAGTAAGTTATGTCACTGCCGGAGGAGAGAGCTGTGGACGGTGAGATCACAGAGCGGTACATATAGCTGAATGGACTTCCAAGGGCAAACAGAAACGGGAAACCGGAGTATGGGAGACGGAGCTGGACTCTCCGTGATCAAAGGTCAGCATATGATAGTATGCGTTGAGCGGCATTCATGCAATCAAGGTGGCACCGCGGATCTTATATTATGTTATTGATTCGTCCTTGACAGAAAACCTGTTTTCTGTCAGGGACTTTTCTTTTGCGTAATAATCTCTTATCCGCATAATGTCCCGTCGGCAGAAGACCCGCTTACAAAAGATCATACAGGAGGAAAAAGATATGATCAAGGAAGCAATCGTAAAGATCGTTGACAAGCAGGACCTGACTTATGACGAGGCTTATACTGTCATGAACGAGATCATGAGCGGTGAGACGACGGCTACACAAAACGCCGCTTTCCTTGCCGCGCTTTCCACAAAGAGTACGCGCGCAGAGACGGTTGACGAGATCGCGGGATGCGCCGCAGCCATGCGTGACCACGCGACCAGGGTCAACACAGAGGGGATGGATCTTTTTGAGATCGTCGGCACCGGAGGAGACAACGCGCAAAGCTTTAACATATCAACGACATCGGCATTTGTCGCCTGTGCTGCAGGCATGAAAGTCGGAAAACACGGAAACCGCGCAGCGTCTTCTGCCTGCGGTACGGCTGATTGCCTCGAAGCTCTGGGCGCTGATATCGTGATGGATCCGGATAAGTGTCTTCGTATGCTGGAGGAAGTGGGCATGTGCTTCTTCTTTGCTCAGCAGTACCATACATCTATGAAGTATGTCGGAAGCATCCGCAGAGAGCTCGGCATCCGGACCGTTTTCAATATCCTCGGTCCGCTGACGAACCCAGGATCACCGAAACGCCAGCTTCTCGGCGTTTATGACCCGATCCTGGTAGGTCCGCTGGCTCAGGTTCTCATGAGTCTCGGCGTTCGTAAGGGAGCCGTTGTTTACGGACAGGATAAGCTTGATGAGATCTCCATGAGCGCGCCGACATTTATCTGTGAGTTTAAGGACGGGTGGTTCAGGGAAATGACGATCACCCCGGAACAGTTCGGGTTTGAGCGCTGTACAAGGGAACAGCTTCGCGGCGGCACTCCTGCGGAAAACGCTGTTATTACAAGGGCGATCCTGGATGGAACAGACCGCGGTCATAAGAGACACTCTGTTCTTATGAACGCCGGCATGGCACTTTGCATAGGCGATATCGCTGCAAATATTGATGAAGGCGTAAAGCTTGCGGCGGAATTGATCGACAGCGGCGCAGCGCTTAGGAAAATGGAGGCGTTTGTCGAAGCAAGCCGCTCCTGAGGGAAGGATTCATGCAAAAAGCAAACAAGATAAACATACTGGATCAGCTCGCGGCGCATGCCAGGGAACGTGTAGAGACTGCCAGATCAGGAACCTCGTTAAAGGACATACGGGCGATGACAGCGTCCCTTCCGAAAGGACGGGGTGCGTTTGAAACAGCGATCCGTTCACGGAAGATTCGGGGCGAGGCCGCCTTTATCTGCGAATGTAAAAAGGCCTCACCTTCGAAGGGAGTTATCGACAAAAGCTTTCCATATATGGATATCGCATGTGCATATGACCGCGCAGGGGCTGACTGCATTTCCGTACTGACAGAGCCGAAGTGGTTCCTTGGAAGCGATGCGTACCTGCGAGAAATCGCCGCAAAGGTGAAGACCCCCTGCATCCGCAAAGACTTTGTCGTAGACGAATACATGCTCCACGAAGCAAGGCTTCTCGGTGCTTCTGCGGTGCTTTTGATCTGTTCCATACTGAGCGATGCACAGCTTCGGGAGTACCTCGCCATCTGTGAGGAACTCGGGCTGTCCGCACTCACAGAAGCGCATGACGAAGACGAGATCATGCGGGCCGTGGAAGCCGGGTCGAGGATCATCGGCGTCAACAACCGTAACCTGAAAGATTTCAGTGTGGACACAGGCAATTCCGCCAGACTTCGGAAGCTGGTGCCGGATCATGTGCTCTTTGTCGCGGAAAGCGGCATCACGGCGCCTTCCGATACGGCCGCACTGAGGATGGCAGGTGCGGATGCATTTTTGATCGGGGAGGCCCTGATGCGGGCGGAACGCAAAGATCAGATGCTCAGGGCGTTCCGTACGGCAGCAAATGAAGCGGTCCGGCAAAAGCACGAGAAAAAACCGGCTCCATTTATCAAACTGTGCGGCATGCGGCGCGAAGAAGACATCGCAAGCGTCAACCGGCTCCGTCCGGACATGGTCGGGTATATCTTTACGAAAAAAAGCCACCGGTATATTGATCCGAAGGAAGCTGCCCGTCTGACAGGGCATCTCGCAGGCGGAATCATCCCTGTCGGCGTCTTCGTGGACGCGGATCCGGAGATGATACTGGAGCTTGCTTCGAAAGGAACGATCCGTGCGGTTCAGCTGCACGGCAAGGAAAGCAAGGCGTATATCAGCCTGCTCCGCTCGGCGCTGGATGAGAGAGTGCCGCTGATCAAAGCATTTAAAATTACCTGTGATGAAGATGTGGCTATGGCCAACCGGTCACCGGCAGATCTGATCTTGCTGGACTCCGGGGACGGAGGTACAGGCAAGGTATTTGATCACAGCCTGCTGAAGGGTATAGAACGGCCTTATATACTGGCGGGCGGTCTTGATTCCGGCAACATTGGCAGCATCCTGAAAGAACTGGAGGATACACCGCTTGCGGGCGTAGATGTCAGTTCCGGCATCGAAACCGGCGGATGGAAAGATCCGTTGAAGATGGAAGCATTTACAAAAGCCGTGCGGGGCAGTTATCAATAAAGCAGGCATTGGCATAATGAAATAGTACAGAAAGGCACTGATATGACAAACCCTAAGGGAAGATTCGGACAACATGGCGGGCAGTATATCCCGGAGACGCTGATGAACGCGGTGATCGAGCTGGAAAAGGCGTATGACCACTATAAAGACGATCCGGAGTTCAACAGGGAACTGAAAGAACTTTTTGATAATTACGCGGGCAGACCGTCAAGGCTGTATTACGCCGACACAATGACGAAGGACCTCGGCGGCGCGAAGATCTATCTGAAGCGTGAGGACCTGAACCATACCGGAGCGCACAAGATCAATAACGTACTCGGTCAGGCACTCCTTGCAAAGAAGATGGGCAAGACCCGCCTGATCGCGGAGACAGGCGCCGGACAGCACGGCGTAGCCACCGCGACGGCTGCAGCGCTATTGGGTATGGAATGCGTGGTCTTCATGGGAAAGGAAGATACGGAACGCCAGGCGCTCAATGTATACCGCATGCGTCTGCTCGGTTCGGAAGTGATCCCGGTCACCTCCGGAACAGCGACGCTGAAGGACGCGGTCTCGGAAGCCATGCGCGAGTGGACGAGCAGGATCGATGATACACATTACTGCCTGGGTTCTGTTATGGGACCGCATCCGTTCCCGACGATCGTCAGAGACTTTCAGGCCGTGATCTCACGGGAGATCAAACAGCAGATACTGGAAGCGGAAGGACGGCTCCCGGACGCTGTACTTGCCTGCGTCGGCGGCGGATCCAACGCGATCGGAAGCTTTTATCATTTCATCAACGATCCTGGCGTGCGTCTGATCGGCTGTGAAGCGGCTGGACGCGGCGTGGATACCTGGGAGACTGCGGCAACGATCGCTACCGGAAAACTCGGCATCTTCCATGGCATGAAGTCGTACTTTTGTCAGGATGAATTCGGACAGATCGCGCCGGTCTATTCGATCTCGGCAGGTCTTGATTATCCCGGTATCGGACCGGAACACGCGTATCTTCATGATACCGGGCGCGCTGAGTATGTGCCGGTCACAGATGCGGAAGCAGTCGATGCCTTTGAGTATCTTGCGCGCACGGAGGGAATCATCCCTGCCATTGAGTCCGCACATGCGGTCGCGCACGCGATGAAGATCGCGCCTGAGATGCCGAAGGATAGCATCATCGTGATCACGATCTCAGGACGCGGAGATAAAGACTGTGCCGCAATCGCAAGATACCGTGGTGAGGATATTCACGAATAAACTGCAAAATGATTGATTTGCGGAACACACAGCCGGCTTTGCCGGCAGGATCTATCAAGACAGAAAGAGTATTATCATGAGTAATATCAGTAAAGCATTTGCAAACGGAAAGGCATTTATACCTTTTATCACCTGCGGAGATCCGGATCTGGAAACGACGGCTGCAGTCGTGAAAGCTGCCGTGGCAAACGGCGCGGACCTGATCGAACTTGGCATCCCGTTTTCCGATCCGACAGCGGAGGGCCCTGTTATCCAGGAAGCCAATGTCCGGGCACTTGAAGGCGGCGTAACGACAGATAAGATCTTTGATATGGTCATGGAGCTTCGAAAGGAGATCAGTATCCCCCTGGTCTTTATGACCTATGCCAATGTAGTCTATTCGTACCACTGGGACGGAGAATCGTTTATCCGCCGTGCCGCGGAGTGCGGCATCGACGGACTGATCCTTCCTGATCTTCCGTTTGAGGAAAAGGAAGAGTTCCACGGGCTCTGCCGCAAATACGGGATCGATCTGATCAGCATGATCGCGCCGACATCCTCAGACCGTATCAATATGATCGCGAAAGAAGCGGAGGGTTTCATCTACGTCGTCTCAAGCCTCGGCGTCACGGGCGTGAGAAGTGAGATCCGCACGGATATCGGGTCGATCGTGGAACAGATCCGTACTGTCACAGATGTACCATGCGCTGTAGGATTCGGCATCAGCACGCCGGAGCAGGCGGCAAAGATGGCTGCGCTTTCCGACGGTGCCATTACCGGTTCCGCAATCGTAAAGCTCATCGCCAGGTACGGAAAGGAATCGGCAGGGCCAGTAGGAGAATTCATTAAGAGCATGAAGGATGCGCTTAGCAAAGTGCATTAACAATAAACAAAATGACCACCGGCTGAGACCGGTGGTCGATTCTTTTTAATCTTCTCTGAGCTTCACAGCTTTTCTCGCCTGTCTTCGACGACTCTCATCGATCGCGGCGTAATGTTTCTTAGTGGTGTTGACGTCGCTGTGGCCGAGGACATCCGCGACAAGATAGATGTCACCGGTCTCCTGATAGAGGTGTGTGCCGTAGGTAGAACGAAGCTTATGCGGCGTGATATGCTTGAGGGGCGTTACGATCAGGGCATATTTTTTGACCATCTTTTCCACGCTGCGCACACTCATGCGCTTGTTCTGCAGAGACAGGAAAAAGGCGCTCTCATGGCCGGGTTCCGCCATCATGGACTTCCGTTCTTCATAGTAGGGCATCATAGAGCCGGCTACTTCGTCACTGAAGTAGACGGTTTCTTCCTTTCCGCCCTTTCGGTGGATATTGACAGCTGTTTCCTCCATATCGAGGTCCTTGATGTCAATACCGACGCACTCGGAGATACGCATGCCGGTTCCGAGCAGAAGGCTCATGAGTGCGACATCGCGGTTGCGGGTACGCTTATGAAAGGCTTGCTGCCGGTCTGTCAGGCTGTCGCCGGATTCCACTTCATCGAGGAGCCTGGCAACTTCGTTATAATCGAGTCGGATGATCTCTTTTCCCGAAGCTTCGGAAGACGCACCAAAGCTGCCGGATTGGTCTTGATCATCTCACTTTCATAGAAGTACCGGTAGAAGGACTTGAGAGAGGAGACCTTGCGCTTAATGCCGCTTTCCTTGTTGATGACCTCGCCTTCGCCGTCCTCATCGGGGCGGTACTTGAGGTATTCCATATATTCTTCGATATCACGTGCGTTGATCTCATCGAGGAGTTCCAGAGGGAAGTCACGGATATCGGTATCCTTATACGCAGGATTGCTGTATTTGATGAACTGGAAAAAGACCGTCAGGTCGTAGGCGTAGGCGAGACGGGTACGGGATTGCGTACGCGGTTCGATGCCGCGGAAGAAGAGGGAGCAGAAGCGGGGCAGCCGCTCCAGCATTTCTTTCATTCGGATGTGGATCCTGCGGTCTTCCTGTTCGTGATATGCAAGGGGCATGAAGATCCTCCTATTATGCAGAAACAGACATCTGAGCGCAGATGTCAGATGTCTGGAGAAGTGTAAGTTCAGCCAAACGTGTCCTTTATGAAGGTGTGCACCCTGCGGAGATAGGAGTCCGCCTGGTACAGCGCGCCCATGGGATTGTGCGCCATCACGCGGTCCTTACTGGAGAGCACGGTCACAGGCGTCTTGCAATGCCTTATAAAGAGCGTATCGTGACCGACACAGAGGCCGAGAATGATACAGAGATCACAGCCTTTGGCGGAAAGATATTCGGCCTGTCCGGCGGGATTACACATGATCTCAAAGTCACGCTCCGGATGCAGCTGTTCTTCCTGCGCAACGCCTACAAAGGCTTTCGGGATCGCTCCGCATTTGCAGCATGCGGCTTCGACTTCAAATCCGTTGTCGCGGAGGACGCCCGCAAGGGTGGCAGCTTCTGTGGAAAGACCGGTGCAAAACGCGATGCCGAGCTTGTGGTATCCCATACGGTAGGCAAAGGCCATCGTTTCTTCCAGACGTGTCTGATGGCAGTAGCCGGCGGCTTCCGTGACGGCAGCATTGTGCGCGATCTCGATGTCTTCCTCGTTGTACTTGTCCTTAAACCACTGCTGGTCGATATTTTTGGAAATGCAGACAGAAGCATCGGGCATCTTGTCGTAATTCATTTGTTCACAGGCCTTGGTTCCACAGTCAGCACAGGTAAATATCATGATGAAACCTCTCGTTTTTAAATTCTATGGACGATTTTGTTCACAGGATTTATAATAACACTGTTACATGTTAAACTTCAACTATTCGTTAAACATAAACTTGAGGATAAATTATGATGTGGACAAGAGCTGATCTCAAAAGCAGAGGAAAAATTGCATTAAAGGCCAATTACTGGAGATGTGTAGGCGCGGGACTGCTCCTTACGATCTGTACCGGCGGCACCGCAGCCAGCGCCGGACGCTCCTCGTGCGAGCATATGCAGGAGTTTCAGAATACAATGGAAGCCGACCCGGAACAGGCAGCGATCCTTGTGATTGCGATCCTGCTTGCGGTAGGATTTGTTATATTTTTGAGTTCTTTCATGAAGATACTTCTTCTCAATCCCCTGATGGTCGGCTGCCGGCATTTCTTCCGCCGCAACCTTGAAGTACCGCAGGCGATGGGAGAGGTGACCTGGGGATTTCGGAACTTTTACGGAAGAAACCTGGTTACGTTATTCTTAACCGGATTGTTCGAGTTGCTTTGGGGTATACTCTTTATCATACCGGGCGTTATCAAAGCCTATTCCTACCGTCTGGTACCATATATCCTGGAGGATGAGCCGGATCTCGGCCCTACGGAAGTTATCTCGCTTAGCCGCAGGATGATGGACGGACAGAAGATGAATGCCTTTATGCTGGATCTGTCCTTTATCGGCTGGTATCTGCTGGCAGGTCTTACTGCGGGGCTTGTAAATGTATTTTATTCCGGCCCCTATAAAGCCGGTACAGATGCTGCGTTTTACGAAGCAGTAAAATCGGAGTATTACAGCAGATCATACTGATACCGGAACCGCATCAATTGTTTTATCAGAGTTTCACCAATGTTTTTACTGCCTGTCACATGGATATATGACGAGCTTTTACTCGGATTTCTGGGCGGCGCGTTTCCGGCGCCGTCCCTTCTCTATATTCTTTTATTTACGCTTGCTGACAGTCTGCTCTTAAATACGGTCCTGATCGTTTTGAACTGCCGTTTCCGGACCTTTGCGCTGGTATCACTGCTTACTTCCCTGTACTTTACGATTGAAAGCGTTGTGAAGGAAAGCTTCACGATGTACTTTTCGCCTGCAAGCCTTCTTTCCGGCGCCGGCAATGTTGCAGGGCAGTACGCAGGGGAACTGCAGAGAGGACTTCTGACGGGAATTGGCCGAATGGCGCTGTTTTCACTGCCTTTGATCCTTACGATATGCGCATGGTACATGAGGCAGAGGAAAGAGAGGCAGATAGCGCAGAGCATGGATACATGCGAAGCAGACAGCTTTGCGCAGCAGGAAAGCCATCGTGACTCGTACTATTTCCTTGCATCAATTGGCCTGATTCTGGCAGTGCTTATACATTACGGAAGTTCCGTTGCCGTTCAGCGCAGTCCTTACGCTGCGGCTTACGGAGCACAGTTCAATTTCAATGAAGCCGTCGGCACATTTGGACTTACGACCGCGACCAGGCTCGGTCTTTGTTATGACATTTTCGGCAATCCTTATCTGAGTTTTTCATCAGCTGATGAGGGAGAACCATCGGAAGAAGGCCTTCAGAGCAACATAAAGGGTACTTCCGGCGATTCGAATGCATCAGCCGGACAGGAAAGCGACGGATCGGTCACGGCCGTTGAAGCGGCTTCTGACGCGCCTCAGGACACTGCTATGAACGAAATGGAAGAAAATGCCGCGGATGAAGCAGGAGAGAATGATGCCGCTTCCGGCAGTGCGGAACCCGAGACACCGGAGCCGGCCTATAACGTCATGGATATAGACTTCGGAAGAGAGGAGCTGCAGGGGAACGCAGCGTCCTTAAGTGCCTTTCTTGCGACGCAGGAGCCCTCACTGCAAAACGGGTATACCGGCATTTTCAGAGGGAAGAACCTGATCCTGATCTGCGCCGAGTCATATTGTGAGGCGTTTATCCGGCCGGAGCTCACACCGACGCTCTGGCGGCTCAGCCACAACGGCATTTATTTTTCTGATTTCTATCAGCCCTCCTGGGGCGGCAGTACGACGACAGGAGAGCTTTCTCTGGTGGAGGGACTGGATTCCAATGCCGGCGTTGACGCGGTCTCCGGCATTGCGGACCATAACCATTACTTCACGATGGGCAACCAGCTTCAGCGGCTGGGGTATTTCAGCCTCGCATTTCATAACGGATCCCACACCTTTTATCATCGCGACCAATCCCATACGCATCTCGGATATGACGCGTATTTTGCCTGCGGCCAGCACATGGACTTTTTTACCGGACACAATTATCCGACGGACACGGAGATGTTCGAGGGAACGATGCCTGCTTATATCGGTCATGCGCCTTTCAGTGTCTATTACATGACGGTCAGCGGCCACGCGCCTTACGAGAAGAGCAGTCCGCTGGTACAGAAGTATTATGATCAGGTCAATGCTGTCTGCGGCGATGAGTATATGGAAAAGACCAAGTATTATATCTGCTACCAGATGGAGCTGGAAAACGCGCTCAGTTCTATGGTGCGAACCCTCGAGGAAGCCGGCATTGCGGAGGATACGGTTATCGTCATGACAGGAGACCACTACCCGTACGGGCTTGGAAACGGCAGGACCTGGAACAATGACCGGGACTACATCGATGACCTGATGAAGACGGATGACGCGCTTTACTGGAACGAAGACAAAAGCGGCCTCGTCATCTGGTCCGGCGCACTGGAAAATGAACTGAGGGAATATGCCTGCGAGGTGTCGGAACCGGTCTCGAGCCTGGATATCCTGCCGACGGTTTCCAATCTGTTCGGCGTGGAGTTCGACTCGCGGCTGCTTCCGGGAAGGGATGCCTTTGCGGAAAACACGGAACCGCTCGTATTCTGGAACAACCGCAGCTGGGTAACGGCAGAAGGCAAATATGATACGCGGAAAGGCATGTTTTATCCGCCTGTACAAGAAGCAGAAGCTGCGATGACGGCAACTCCGGGTGAGATGGAAGAAGAGCACCCTGCGGAGGAGATGACGGCCGAGCGCATGGAGGAGATCAACGCGCTTGTGGAAAACAAGATCCTGATGTGCAGCCAGATCCTGAAGCTTGACTACTATGGTCTTATCTTCGGACCCGATGAGAGCGAAGATAAGCAGGAAGAAATGTGGGCACTGATACAAAGCGAGTCAGCAGAACATAATCCATCTGAGGAAACAACGTCAATACAAACGGATGAAGGAGTCGTGAACGATGAGTAAGATCAAGATACTGCAGGCACAGATCAATGTGCCGGAACAAAAGTCGGAAGCGAAGCAGATACTTGAAAATGTGTGTGAGAAGGCTTCAAAGGAAAGCGCGGATCTCGTGGCATTGCCCGAGATGTTCTGTTGTCCTTATGACAATGCCTGCTTCCCGGTATATGCGGAAGAGGAGGGCGGAGATATGTGGCAGGCATGCTCGGACGCCGCTAAAAAGTACGGCATCTGGCTTTCCGCAGGATCCGTGCCCGAACGAAGATCCGACGGCAGGATCTATAACACCGCTTATGTTTTTGACCGGGAAGGCCGCCAGCAGGCAAAACACTGTAAAATGCACCTGTTTGACATAGACATCGAGGGCGGTCAGCATTTTCATGAA
>JAFTBX010000090.1 GCA_017455005.1 Lachnospiraceae bacterium
CCGCGGCCGCGGCAGCAATCTACGACCTCATCAGGGAGCTTGAGACGGAAGCAAACTAACGAAACATCCGGGAACACCAGCCGGGATATGATATACCCGGGTTCTCATATATTTAAAGGAACAAAGCGCTATGGACCAAGCAGCAAGCAGCAAAACAACACTCGAGGAACTGCGCGCCAGGATCGATGAAGCCGACCGCAGGATCATTGAAGCCATCGAAGACCGGATGGATGTCTCGGCCGAGATCGGACAGTATAAAAAAGAGCACGGACTTCCCGTCCTGGACTCAAGAAGAGAGCGGGAAAAGCTCGCGAACATCGTCATGAACAGCAGAGAGGATCTGCAGTCGAGCTACCGGGTGCTGTATCCGCTGCTTTTTGAACTAAGCCGCGCGCACCAGAACAAGCTGATCGGCGGAGACCTTTCTGCGCGTGAGGAGATCGAACGGGCGCTTGCGGATACGCCCCGGATGTTTCCGAAGGCGGCCCGTGTGGCCTGTCAGGGCGTGGAGGGCGCGTATTCGACGATCGCCTGTGAGAAGCTCTTCGCTTCTCCGTCGATCATGTACATGGAAAACTTCGAGGGCGTTTTCAATGCTGTCGAAAAGGGGCTCTGCGAATACGGCGTCCTGCCGATCGAAAACTCTACGGCAGGTTCGGTCAACAAAAACTATGACCTGATGATCTCGCACAAGTTTCATATCGTACGAGCGACCCGCATCAAGGTCAACCACTGCCTGGTGGCAAAACCCGGGACTTCGCTTGCCGACGTGAAAGAGGTGTTCTCCCATGAGCAGGCGATCAATCAGTGCCGCAAGTATTTTGCCGCGCTCGGCAGGGACATCAAGCTCACGGCGGTGGAAAATACAGCCATGGCAGCGGAGATGGTCTCGGCGTCGGACAGAAACGACATCGCGGCGATCTCTTCCTACCGCTGCGCGGAGCTTTATAACCTCAAGTGCCTCGAGGCGGGGATACAGGATAACGGCAACAACCACACCCGCTTCATCTGCATCAGCCGGAAGCTCGAGATCTATCCGGGCGCTGACAGGACGTCGCTCATGATGATCCTTCCGCACCGTCCCGGTTCGCTTTATAAGATGCTGGCCCGTTTCTACGCGCTCGGCATCAACCTCGTCAAGCTGGAGTCGCGTCCGATCCCGGAACGGGACTTCGAGTTCATGTTCTATTTTGACCTGGATACATCTGTCTACTCCGATGAGTTCGTCCAGCTGATGAGCGAGCTCGGGGACTGCAGCGAGGAGTACTATTACCTCGGCAGCTACAGCGAAGTGGTCTGAGCGGGAACGGTGTCAGAAAGGTCAGATGATCTATGAAATTCGGTTTACTCGGAGAGCATCTTAGACACAGCTATTCACCCGCGATCCATAAGGAACTGCACGGGGAGGAGTATCGGCTGTATGAAGTCTCACCGGAACGGGTCGGAACCTTCCTTCAGGAAACGGACCTTGACGGGATGAACGTGACGATCCCCTATAAAAAAACGGTCATGCCGTACTGCGTGAGCCTTTCGGAAGCCGCGCAAAGGATCGGCTGTGTCAATACGCTGGTGCGAAGAGCGGACGGCTGGCACGGTTATAATACAGACTATACCGGCTTTTGCCATATGCTGAAGGCTGCCGGGATCGACCCCGCCGGAAAAAAGGCGCTGGTTCTCGGAAGCGGCGGCGCGTCACTGACTGCAAGGACGGCGCTGAAAGATCTTGGCGCGAAGGAGGTCGTTGTCATCAGCCGCAGCGGCGAGGATAACTACGACAACCTGGACCGGCACAGGGACGCCGGCATCATCGTGAACACGACGCCTGCCGGCATGTTTCCGGATAACGGAACCAGGCTTCTGGATCTTCAGCAGTTTCCGCAGTGCGATGGCGTCGCGGATGTGGTGTATAACCCGGCCCGTACGGCCTTGCTGCTGCAGGCGGAAGACTTAAGCATCCCGTATGCAGGGGGCTTAAGTATGCTGGTTGCCCAAGCGAAGCGCAGCGCGGAGATCTGGCTCGATAAGGATATCCCGGACAGTGAAGTCACAAGGATCGAAAAGCTCCTTGCGGTATCCATGCAGAACATCGTCCTGATCGGCATGCCGGGTTCGGGAAAGACGAGTGTCGGTAAAGCACTGCAGCAGCTGACCGGCAGGGAACTGATCGATACGGATGAGGAAATCGTCCGGATGAGCGGACGCACGATCCCGGACATCATCGGAAATGACGGCGAGGAAGCATTCCGCGCGCTGGAGACAGCAGCGATCGCGGAAGCGGGCAAACGCTCCGGCTGCATTATCTCAACCGGCGGCGGATGCGTCACAAGAGAGAGAAACTACCCCCTGCTGCATCAAAATGCAGTGATCGTCTGGATCAGGCGGAGGCTCGACTGGCTGCCGACGGACGGAAGACCCTTGAGCCGGGCGGGGAAGCTTGACAAGATGTATGAGGAAAGAAAAGATAAGTACGCGGCCTTTGCGGACATTACGATTGAAAATAACCGGGCAGTGAAGAAAGCCGCGGAGCAGATCCTGAAGGAACTGTGACAAATACCCGAACTTATACGACTATAAAAGGAAATGTTATGAAGATATTGGTTTTAAATGGTCCTAACCTCAACATGCTCGGGATTCGCGAACCAGCGATTTACGGCAAGCAGGATTATCACGCGCTGGAAGCATACTGCAGGGAAGCCTGCCGGGATCTGGGCGAAAGTATCCCAGGCGGAATTGATTGTGAGATATACCAGTCCAACCACGAGGGCGACCTTGTCGACCGCATCCAGCAGGCATACTTTGACAAGGTGGACGGCATTGTCATCAATCCGGCGGCATATACCCATACCAGCGTCGCGATCATGGACGCCCTGAAGGCGGTCTCGATCCCGGCGGTGGAGGTCCACCTTTCCAACATTGACGAAAGAGAAGAATTCCGGCATATCAGCTATGCCGGAAAAGCGTGTGTGAAATCCTTTATGGGATACGGGTTCGAGGGCTATCGAAAAGCGGTGGAGTATCTGATACACGGAGACTGAGTTTTCTAACTGCGCAGCCGTTCTGTGCAAAGATCGATAAAGTCCTGTGCCACGTGGCTTATGTAGCGGTTTTTATTCCAGGCGACGGCGATCCTGTCGGATTCGCTTTCTTCAAAGAGCGGGCAGATCTCGACGCGCTCACGGATATAAGATTCACTTAAACCGGAGGCGATGTAGTTGCTGTTCAGGAAGAGCTCCGGGCAGATCGTGATGCCGATGCCTTCCGCTGCGAGGGCGACGGCGGTCTGTGTGTTCCGGGTCTCCAGCTTGATGAAGGGCTGAAAGCCTGAACCGGCAAAGGCCGTATCCGCGATCGAACGGATCCGGTCGCCTTTTTTCAGAAGGACAAATGGGAATGAACGGAAGATGCCGAGGTCATGCTGTTCTGCAAACCGGGCGAGAACGGCGCGGATCTCCTCTTCCGTTTTATAGTTTTCAGTAAGGAGCGAGCGCGGAATGACGAGGTAGAGACGCTCCTGCATAAGTTCCCGCCAGTCGGCGCCTTCAAACATGAAGGGAACAAAGCCGATCAGAACATCAATGTCTCCGTGCTCGAGACGGTTTTCCAGTGCTTCGGTGCTGTCCTCGATGACGGACAGCTCGACAAGCGGGTATTTTTCGACAAACGCCGGAAGGACCAGCGGCAGGATGGCCTGGCCTCTGGTATAGGAGATCCCGATCCGGAGTTCTCCACGGACGTTGTTGTCAATGTCGTCGAGAAGGCGGACGGTCTGATTTTGTATATCCAGCATCCGGATGCATGCATCCCGGTATTTTTTTCCGCCGTAGGTCAGCTCCAGTCCCTGCCGGCGTTCAAAGAGCCGGCATCCGAGTTCGCTTTCCATCCGGGCGATGGTATTGCTCAGCGCCTGCTGGCTGATCTGCAGCTTTTCCGCGGCGCGGGTAATGCTGTGCTCTTCCGCCGCGGTCAGGAAATATTCCATGTTCTGAAAGTTCATAAAAAGCCCCCATAGGACATCATCGTTACAGGTACACGGACCATCGGCTGCTTTGCATACGGACGATCCGGCTGTTCATCCCCAGTATAGCACAACTTTTAGGTTGTGGACATTCACATTCTTTTCAATCAGCTGATGGCAGAATAGGGAGCAGTGGCGTGCGGGCGGAAAAGGTGGTACAATAGCCGGTAACGTGAAAGGAAAGGAAGACCGGTATGTCGAAACAGATCTGGAAACCAGGCAATATGGTCTACCCCGCGCCGGCAGTTTTGGTCAGCTGCGGCGATAAGGAAGGACGCACCAATCTTTTTACTGTGGCGTGGGCAGGCAACATTAACACCAATCCGCCCATGGTCTCGATCAGCGTCCGGCCGTCCCGCTATTCTTATGACCTGATCGAAGCGAGCGGAGAGTTTGTCATCAACCTTACCAATGAGGCACTTGTGAAGGCGACGGATTACTGCGGCGTCCGTTCCGGCAGGGACGTGGACAAGTGGCAGGCATGCCATCTTACGGCGGAGCCGGCATCGAAGCTTCTGTATGCGCCGCTTGTGAAGGAAAGCCCTGTCAATATCGAATGCAGGGTCCGGGAGCATATGGACCTGGGGAGCCACCGGATGTACATCGCGGATGTGGTGGCTGTCCATGCGGATGAGCAGTATCTGGACGAGAGGGGGCGGTTCTGCCTGGAAAGGGCGGACCTGATCGTCTACTCCCACGGGGACTATATGTCGCTCGGGAAAAAGCTCGGGAGCTTCGGCTATTCCGTCCGGAAAAAACGGTAATGTATCTATTTTCATATTTTGCGCAGGTATATGAAAAAATCATTACAAAACATTAGAAATGCGCTATACTATTAGAATCGTAAAAATCGTACAACAATGCCGGCATTGCCGGCGTAAAGCGAAATGCCCCGCAGCGGGCACGAATATGAAAGAAAGAGGAAAATGCGATGGGCTCAATTGATTTAACGAAGTATGGAATCAGCGGCGTAAAAGAGATCATCTACAATCCGTCCTATGAATCACTTTTCAAGGACGAGATGGACCCGGCTCTTGAGGGATATGAAAAGGGTTACCTCAGCGAGCTCGGCGCGGTAGACGTCTTCACCGGTATCTATACCGGCCGTTCACCCAAAGATAAGTTTATCGTCATGGACGATAAGTCCAAGGACACCGTATGGTGGACCACACCGGAGTATCCGAACGATAACCATCCGGCAACGAAGGAAGCCTGGGATGCCTGCAAGAAGCTGGCGCTCGACGAGCTTTCCAACAAGAAGCTCTATGTTGTTGATGCTTTCTGCGGCGCGAACAAGGACACCCGCATGGCAGTCCGTTTCGTGATGGAAGTCGCATGGCAGGCACATTTCGTAAGAAACATGTTCATCAAGCCGACCGCGGAAGAAGAGGCGGAGTTTGAGCCGAACTTCATCGTCTACGCTGCTTCCAAGGCAAAGGTAGAGAACTATAAGGAACTCGGTCTCAACTCCGAGACAGCAGTTCTTTTCAATGTTACCAGCCGTGAGCAGATCATCCTGAACACCTGGTACGGCGGCGAGATGAAGAAGGGTATGTTCTCCATGCAGAACTACTTCCTGCCGCTGCAGGGCATGGCTTCCATGCACTGCTCCGCAAACACGGATA
>JAFTBX010000091.1 GCA_017455005.1 Lachnospiraceae bacterium
AGCGACCGCATCTTAAGCGAAAAGCTATCCGAGCGCGGCATGACCATCTCCCGCCGCACTGTCGCGAAATACCGCGACGAGGCAGGCATTCCGGATGCCAGCGGAAGAAAACAGTTCTGAACGCCGCCGGACGTTTCATTATCACAACGCGCGGCGGACTCGTGCCACAGAATCATTTTACAGGTTGCAAGTTGCAACCTGTATTTTTTTGATTTATCTGTTTTCGTATTAACTTGTAATGTAAACTATACCCAGAACAACATTCTGAACAGTTCAAATTCAACATCAAGAAAGTCAGAGGTGGTCATCATGAAAAAAGTAGGTTTTATCGGCATCGGCGTCATGGGACAGTCTATGGTCCGCAACCTGATGAAGCACGGTTTTGAAGTATCCGTATATTCAAGGACCAGGAGCAAGGCTGACGCCGTTGTCAGTGAAGGGGCTATATGGTGCGATACCGTAAAAGCGTGCGCTTCCGGCAAAGACGTCGTCATCACGATCGTCGGCTTCCCGAAGGATGTCGAAGAGGTCTACTTCGGTGAAAACGGCATTATCGAAAATGTTCCCGAAGGTGCAACGATCATCGACATGACGACCACCAGCCCGAAGCTTTCCGTACGTATATATGAAGCAGCCAAGGCCCGCGGTGTTTACTCTCTGGACGCTCCGGTCTCCGGCGGAGACACCGGCGCAAAGAAGGGTACGCTCGCGATCATGGTCGGCGGTGATAAGGAAGTATTTGACGCACAGCAGGACATCTTCGCTGCCATGGGCACCAACATTGTCTATGAAGGCGGCCCGGGTATGGGACAGCATTGCAAGATGGCAAACCAGATCGCGCTTTCCGGCGCTCTCGCCAGCACCTGCGAGGCAATCACCTATGCCAAGGCAGTCGGCCTCGATACAAAGACGATGCTCGACACCATCAGCACCGGCGCTGCCGGCAGCTGGCAGATGAGCAATAACGGTTATAAGATCCTTGAGGATAACTTCGATCCCGGCTTCTTTGTATATCACTACATCAAGGATATGCGCATCGCGAAGGAAGAGGCATGTGAAAGAGAGACCGCTCTCCCGGTCCTCAACGACGTTCTGAAGATGTTTGAGACACTCGACGAAGAGGGCGGCGCAAAGCTCGGCACCCAGGCCCTGATCAAGATCTACGACGAAGGCAAGCAGTAATCAACTGTCTTAAGCACCTGTATCAGATCCATGCACCAAGCTTCAGCAGGAGGAACACATCATGTTTACAACATTTCAGTCTCCCGATGCGCCTCCGGCAGTCGGGCCTTACTCACAGGCCATGGAAAAAGGCGGATTTGTTTTCACATCCGCGCAGCTTCCGCTTGACCCCGTCACGGGTGACCTGATCGAAGGCAACGTCGAAGACCAGACCCATCAGGTCTGCAAAAACCTCGGTGCAGTGCTGAAGGCCTGCGGCCTTGACTACGGCAATGTCCTCCAGGCAGTCTGTTATCTGAAAGATATGGCAGACTTCGCGGATTTCAATGCAGTCTATGGCGAGTATTTCACACACAAGCCGACCCGTGTCTGCGTTGCGGTTGCGGGTATGGCAAAGGGCGCCAAGGTTGAGATCTCCCTTGTGGCGGCACGAGACTAGCCTTGTAACTATACGGAAATCGTATGGATAAGCATCCTGTTTGCATATTTTACAAATACCTTCCTCTGCGTTATGATGACATCAGAAAGAAAAAGACATCCCGGTTATTCATAACGATATAGAAAGAAGGGAAATAAAATGAAGAAACTGATGATGCACATCGAAGAGATCCTGGAAGAGTACTACGCAGAGTTTCGTAACGGAAGACTTTAACAAACGGTACGATCATTGACTAATAGAATCAAACAGCATAAAAGCGGAAACAGACACAAACTGTTTCCGCTTTTAATTTGCAGGATATTCTGATATTCAGCTCACGACATTGATCGGGCTTCCTTTGAAAAAGCTCTTGATATCGTTTTCCACAACACCAACCAGCCTCTGACGTGTCTCGAGGCCCTTCCAACCCATGTGCGGCGTCATGATGACGTTGCTCATGGTGTAAAGCGGGTTATCCTCCGCAGGCGGCTCCGTCTCCTGTACATCAAGTCCCGCGCCCGCGATCTTTCCGGCTTTCAAGGTCCTGATCAGCGCCTGCTCATCAATGAGGGCGCCTCTGGAAGTGTTGATCAGAAACGCGGTCGGCTTCATAAGGGCAAGTGTCTCCTCATTGATCAGATGACGGGTAGCATCGCTTAAGGGACAATGAAGCGATACATAATCGCTTTCTTTCAAAAGCTCCTCCAATGAGACAAAATGCAGATTCTCTTCATCTGCCCCCGGGGTCCGGGTATAGCAAAGCACCTTCATCTCCATCGCCTGCGCTACTTTGATCACCTGACGGCCGATGTTGCCGCAGCCGATGACGCCGATGGTCTTGCCGTTCAGTTCCACATGCGGCACCTGAAGATACTTCGTGAAGTTACTGCGGTCTCCTTTTGCAAGCATCCCGATCTGAGTCTGCATCGTGGAAGAAAGATTCAGCATCAGCATGATGGCAGTGTGAGCCACTCTCTGCGAGCTGTACGCGGGAACGTTGCAGACGGTGATACCCTTTTTTCGTGCCGCTTCGATTGCGATGTTATTGTAACCGGTGCCGGCCTCACAGATCAGCTTTACGCTGTCCGGAAACCGCGCGATCATCTCCGCCGGAACCGGCAGCTCCTTTGTTACGACGGCTGTCGCGCCCTCGATTCGCTCCAGGATCTGATCAGCTTTGCTGTCATCATATACGACCGTCTCCGGGGAGAGCGAGCTGAAATCCAACAGCCCGTCATAATTCATCTTCCCGGCATTTAATACTACTACTTTGCGGTTGTCCACAACATCCTCCTTACCGCCTGCCTTTGTTCCGCAGGCCTCCTTTTTGCTCAATACGAATGATGTTTGTATATGCTCCGAAAACGTCCTTTACAGACATTTCTTCCAGTTCCTTCAGGTCGATGTAGTAAGCTTCTCCCCAGCTGGAAACTCTGGCCCATGTTCCGTTTATACCGGTAATGACCATAAAATGATTGCGTATGGTTTTGTTCCAGACATACTCGGCTTTCTCTCTCCCAACCGTCTTTTTATAAAGCTTCAGCCCTCTGTACGCCGGTTTCTTCAGGATCTGATGCAGCGCCGGACCGACACAAAGCGGCACAGGGATATCGTTTGCGATCATCGCCGCAACTCTCCGGGAGATCCCTCCGCGCCCTGCGCCCCAATGCGCCCGGTACGGAAGATGCTTTCTGATCATGTAGATATTGAGAAAAACCGCCATTACAAATCCCGGGATCCCTCTGTAAGGGATCGTGGGAAAGGAGCGGCTGAGCCTACGGACATACTTCCGGTATTTTCCTTCACTCATACTGCTGCCGCGGGTAAGATACCAGATCAGGTCTGCTGCGCCGATCACCGCACAGCCGCAACGCTTCAGCTGCCCCGGAAACCAGTTCTGGCTTCCGCCATAGGAAAAGCGCCCTTCATGATTTACGGATAAATAATTACGGCAAAGCTCCGCTTTCATCTTCATCGCCTCTCAGTTCATGCCCTTCAGGCCCGAATCACAAACAATCTGTTAGTGGCACGCCTGCATTCTTGTCTGATATCCTGCATCATACGAAGTCATACCGTACTACGGCGCAGTTTTTAACACCGAATGCCGCGAACTCTTCGTTGGTCATCTCATAAAAATACGAATTCAGCACCCGGGCGATCCCGTTATGCGCGACCAGCATATAGGTCTTATGGTCGGACTCTGCTCTGATCTCATCCAACAGGTTATAGATCCTCTGTGCTACCTGCAGCATGGACTCGCCTCCCTCGAAACGGTTCATAAACTGCTGCTTCGCGAGGAAAAACTCTTCCCCGTTACGCGGTGTTGACTCATATTTTCCGAAGTTCTGTTCGATGAGGCGCTGTTCTGCCCTTCTCGGGATCCCGGTGATCTCCGAAATGTGACGGGCGGTCTCCGCAGCACGAATCAGCGGAGAATATAAGATCTCGTCAGCCTGTATGCCCTCATCGAGGATCTTCCCGGCAGCCTCGATCGCCTGTGCATGCCCAAGCTCAGTCAGTTCAATATCCGTGGCCCCGCAGATCTTGTTTGCCGCATTCCAGACCGTCTGTCCGTGCCGTACAAAGTATATATGTCCCATTACCAACCCTTTCATCCCTGTGCCGCGATCTGCTCCGCAAGTTCATTGAGGTACATCCACCTATCCATTTTTGCGTCAAGCTCCGCCTGTGCTGCAGCCTGAGCCGACGTAAGCTCCGTCAGCTTCGCCGAATTGGTTGCGTTGGCTGTCATCTCCTGCCCGATTTCTTCAATCTTTGCCTCAAGCGCCGCGATCTCATCATCGATCATTTCGTATTCTTTTTGTTCTTTAAAGCTGAATTTCAGTTTTTTCTCGTGGCCGCGGCCTGCATTGGGATCTGTCCTGGCAGGACCGACTGCCTCTCCGGAACCGCCGCTGCCCCGTGCGCTGCCACCTCGTCCTGCCGGAGATTTGTTACTGCTCTCCGCCTCGTCAAGCTCCCGTTCTTCCCGAAGCCTTGCTTCATACTCTGTGTAGCCGCCCTCATGCTGCCTGAGCGTTCCGTCTTCTTCAAAGGCAAAGATCCTCCTCACCACACGGTCCAGAAAGTACCGGTCATGTGAGACCGTGATGACAATGCCCCGGAAGCTGTCGAGATAGTCCTCGAGGATCTGCAGCGTTGTAATGTCGAGATCATTCGTCGGCTCATCCAGGATCAGAACATTGGGCGCTTCCATCAGCACCCGAAGGAGGTTGAGGCGACGCTTCTCTCCGCCGGAAAGCTTTGAAATCGGACTGTACTGCTGTTCTCCGGGAAAGAGGAACAACTCCAGCATCGCCGATGCCGAGACGGTTCCGTCTGCCGTATGCACATATTCTGCCGTGTTGCGGATATAGTCGATGACGCGCATCTTCGGATCCATATAGGAAAAATCTGTTTCAGCCCTGTCCCCTGCCGTTTCGCGGATCTCCTGGGAGTAATAGCCTATCTTGATGGTCTGTCCGATCACGACCTCACCGCTGTCAGGCTGCTCCAATCCGGCGATGATCTTCATCAGCGTCGTCTTACCGCAGCCGTTCGGTCCGATAAAACCGATCCGGTCGTCTTTCAGAAACCGGTATGTGAAGTCCCGGATCAGCGTCTGATCCCCATACGACTTACTGATATTGAGAAGCTCTACCGCCGTTTTGCCCATGCGGGTGTAAACGGAGCTCATCTCGACCTTTGCGTCGAGCTCCGGCGCCGCCTGATCACGCAGCGCCTCATAACGCTGAATATGCGCTTTCTGCTTGGTGGAACGGGCTCTTGCGCCCCGCTGCATCCAGGCGATCTCTTTCCGGAGGATCGACTGGCGTTTTCTCTCGGAAGCAAACGCGGAAGCCTCGCGCTCCGCCTTCAGCTTAAGAAAACCACTGTAATTGGTCTCATAAGAGTAAAGCTTTCCTTTATCCAGCTCTACGATCCGGTCACAGACACTGTCCAGAAAATAGCGGTCATGTGTAACCATGACGAGGGTCCCGCGGAATGCGCGGAGCTTTTCCTCCAGCCAGGAAGACATGGCGCTGTCCAGATGGTTGGTCGGCTCGTCCAGTACCAGGACGTCACAGTCGCCGAGCAGTACTGCAGCCAGTGCCAGCCTCTTGCGCTGTCCTCCGCTCAGCTCCCCCGCAGGCTGATCGAAGCGGCCTATGCCGAGGCGCATGAGCATCGCCTTCGCGTCAGCCTCCGAAACGCCGTCTCCGGCCATCTTAAGAACGGCATCCAAAGCCGGCATCCCTGCCTCAAACTGCGGTGACTGCGGCAGGTATCGTACAACGATGTGATTTGCCATCGTTACCTTACCATCGTCAGGCTGTTCCTCACCCGCAATGGTTCGGAGCAGCGTGGACTTGCCGGTACCGTTGATCCCGATGATGCCGACCTTTTCTCCCTCATGGAGAAAGAAGTTCGTGTCATCGAACAGCATCCTGCCTGTATATGATTTTTCGATATGTTCCAAAGATAGTATATTCATTTCTCTCATATGCTGATTCTATGTGAAGATCCAACGCAAATCAACCGCTTCTTTTCCTCTGCATCAGGTTTTTATGACAATGCCGGCCTCTCAGCACCGGATTACCGCCTGAAACGCCAGCACCCTCGGCGTAGCCAGCCGGTCGAAAAGGATCGTATATGCCTGTCGGTCTGTATCCACGCCGACGACCGTTCCTTCGCCCAGATATGTATGCTTTACACGGGTTCCTTCCGAAAGAACTCCGGCTGATCCCTGTAGATCCGCAGCGGCATCCTGCCTTGCAAAGCGGTGCCAGCGCGTTATGTACTCCCTTGTGTCCGCGATCAGCTGATCCGCAGGCATATGCACGCATTCAAACAGCCCCGGGTCTATGTCCAGAACAAATCGTGACGGATACCTCGGCGTTCCGTCCAGATTCCTTCCCTCTGCGGCTGAAAGGAACAGCCGTTTTTCCGCCCTCGTTATTGCGACAAAAGCAAGCCGGCGCTCCTCTTCCATCCCCGGGAGGTCTTTGGTTCGTCTGGATGGGAATACGCCTTCATTCATGCCGCATAGGAACACGTATGGAAACTCCAGACCCTTCGCGGCATGGATCGTCATGAGCTTCACCTTGTCCGAAGCTTCTTCAATGTCTGTATTGGTAAAAAGGGCGACATGTGAGAGGTAATGTTCCAGGGCATGTTCCTCTCCGCAGCTCGTTTCATACTCATAGATCGCCTGCTTGAGCTCTGCCAGGTTATCGAGCCTTTCCTGGCTGCCCTCGGTGCGAAGCATCTCCTCATATCCGCTCTCGTTTAGGATCGCGGAAAGCACCTCTGAAACAGGCTGCCCTTCAAACGAAACGGAAAACCGGTCGATCAGCCGGACAAAGCGCGCTGCCTTCGTACCCTTAAAGATCTCCTCGTCAATGGTGGTCTTCAACGCTTCGTACATACTGCACTGATGTTCCTCAGCATAGTGCTCCAGAAATTCCATGCGCCTTTTTCCGAGGTTTCGTTTCGGATTATTCGCGATCCGCCGGAAAGAAAGATCATCCTGCAGGAGAATCATCCTGAGATAACTCAGCGCGTCCTTGATCTCCGCACGCCCGAAGAAAGGCACGCCGCTGTAGATGTGATACGGAAGCTTCGCTTTCAGCAGGGCTTCCTCAACCGGCCTGGTCACGTAATGCGCGCGATAAAGGATCGTCATCTCGCGGTACGGTATCCCTTCATCATGCATGGCATTGATCTGAGACACGATCCATGCTGCCTCATCATCCGTATTGGCTGATGAATTAAAAAGTACTGACCTTCCGTCTGAAAGCACGGGCACCAGGTCCTTCGGGATACGCTTTTCATTTTTTGCGATCAGGCTGTTCGCGGCGCGTATGATCTGCGGTGTGGAGCGGTAGTTCTTCAGCATCATGATGGTCTTTGTTCCCGGGAACTGCCTGTCAAAGTCCAGGAGATACTTTACATTTGCTCCGCGCCAGGTATAGATCGTCTGATCCGGATCTCCGACGATAAAAAGATTCTTATGATAGCCGCAGAGCGTCTCCATCAGCTCATACTGCAGTCCGTCGATATCCTGAAACTCATCGATCATAATGTAGGCAAGTCTTTCCTGCCATTTCAGGCGGATCTGCGCATTTTCCTTAAATATATAAAGACAGAACTTGATCAGATCGTTATAGTCGAGACCAAAACACTTCTTCTCCTGATAAAGATATCCGTAAAAAATGATATCGTCCGTTCCCTCCGCCGCCAGATACTTTTCATGCAGCGTCTCCAGGGACATATCGATCATATCGAGATAATATTCCGGCTTTTTAAAAAGCTTCTGGATCTCAATCATATCCCTTGCATCGGAAAAGGTCTTATCCCGAAGACTTAAGCCCCGCTCCTCATAGATGATCCGCAGCATACTGTCGATATCAGAGTTGTCGAGTACGAGGAAGCTCTTCGGATACTGCACCGCATAGCTGTCCTCCTGGAGTACCGATACACAGAATCCGTGAAAGGTGTTGATATAGCCGGTATCCCGGTCCCCGATCAGGTTATGGATCCTCTGCCGCATCTCATTGGCCGCTTTGTTGGTAAACGTCACACAGAGAATATTCTCCGGAAGCACCCCCATCTCATTGACCAAAAATGCGAACCGGTGCGTCAGCGCCCTGGTCTTGCCGGATCCGGCGCCCGCGATCACGCGGACATACCCTTCTGTTGTCGTCACCGCCTCGAGCTGTTCTTCATTCAGCTGTACGTCCCGCGCCCATCCATGATCCTGCTGCTCCTGTATCATCCCAATGACCTTATCCGCGCTCTTTTCCATATCTATACCGCCTTTCATCCCGGTCCGTTCCCGGCACCTTCCTGTTTATCCATCATATATCTTATTCAAACAGCTGTACGAAAAAACGGACAGGTTCATTCTGCCCGTCATCTGTCGTCAGCCCGGAAAGTGCTTGCGCATGTACTCCACGGTTTTATGCAGTACATCCATCTGATAGATCTGGTCCAGATGTCCCGCAAAATCCAGATGGTAACGGGCAGAAAGGCTTTCCAGCAGCTTTTTCAGTTCCGTACTGCGTTTTCCTGTGGATGCTTCCATCAGGTCATCCAGGGTCAGCTGCCTCCCTTCTTCTCCCGCGAGGTTGTATATGCCGGCACCGATCAGCCTCACCGGCTGATGCTCTACCCCTTCGAGGAGTTTTACTGCCTCATTTCGTATAGTCACCGCGTCCCCGCAGCCTGGGACAAGTCTGGATCTCGTGATGCTTTTCATATCGAAATATGTGAGTTTGAGCGTTACTCCGTTACCATGCAGCTTGTATCGGCCGGCGCGATGTTCCACGCATAAAGCCAGTAAAACAAGCACATCCTTCAGCAGCTCATAGTTATCCACATCTTCCTGAAAAGTCACCTCTCTGCTGATGGACTTGGCGTCCTCAGGTCTGTAAGGCGTAACCCGTCTGTCGTCTGTACCGTTTGCGAGGCTGACGATCCATTGTCCCTGCTTTCCGAGAAGCCTCATAACCGTATCCGGCTTCTCCCGGATATCACGAACCGTATGGATCCCGACAGCGTTAAGTTTCTGCGCCGTCATCTCTCCGACTGTATAAAGCACCCTCACATCCCGATCGATGATCAGTGCGATAAAATCCTCCGGTTCGGGTATCTCAAAATACCCGTCCGGTTTCTTCTCCTCGCTCGCTGTTTTCGCCGCCGTCTTCGAATACGCCACGCCGACAGAGCAGGTAAGTCCCAGTTCCTCTTTCGTTCGCTGCTTGATCAGATGCCCGATCCTGCGCGCGCCTTCCAGATCCCGCGCCTGTTCCTTTACATCCAGATATGCTTCGTCAAGCGCGATCGTCTCCGCGGCAGAGGCATAGGTATTCCAGATCTCATGCAGCTGATGCGAAACCTTTCTGTATTTATCGATATCCGGATGCATATAGATTCCGTTCGGGCACAGGCGATATGCATCTTTGATATTCATAGCCGAATGAACGCCGTACTTTCGCGCCTCATAACTGCAGGTAGCAACAACTCCGCGCTCAGTCGGAAGAGACCCGATAATGAGCGGCTTCCCACGAAGGGACGGGTCATCGCGCATCTCCACGGAGGCGTAAAACGCGTCCATATCCACATGTATGATGATCTGATCCACGATCTGCCTCCTTTCTCCCACAAACACTGCTGTTATTATAATACAGGGCTTTGCCCCTCTCAATGCATAAATCCTTCTGCCTCGTATACGTCAGTCTCTGTGTCTTTCCACACATTCACTATGGAAATGCTGCCCGTTTTGGGATATAACTAAAATAGCAGTTTTTGCATATCTTTCTTTACTGCACTCACCGGAGCTCCTTGCATGAAAGCAAAGCGCGCTGCATAAAACTGCACTGCATCACATTACCGGCCACGGCCGGAAACGGGAGGCGGAACAACTATGAATGCTGATAACAGACTCACAAACCAGATACCTGATACAGGCAAAAACACATCCGCCGGTGCAGCCGGTGCCGGCAAAAAGAATCGCGCCGTATATGCTGCCATACTCGGGGGCCTGATCGTGCTGGTCATTCTGATATACGGAACCTTCTGGATGGCCCGCACTGCAAGTAAAGATACTGAAAACGCGGTTAGAACCGTCAGCCTGCTCTATCTGGATGAACTGGCAGGACGACGGGAACGCGTCGTTGAAAACAACCTGCAGACCAGGATCCGTGAACTCAACACCGCGATCAGCCTCATGAGCGAGGATGACCTTTGCGATGAAGAGCATTTACAGCACTATCAAACCCGTACAAAGGAACTATTCACCCTCAACAAATTTGCTTTCGTAGATACCGAGGGCCTGATCCACACGTCAACCGGCATCAAGTCAGATATTGATACTTACTCTTTTGATTATAATAATCTTACAGAGCCTTCTGTCTCCATCTATAACCTGGATGCGCCGGACAAGAAGGTCATCATTGCCATTCCTGTAGATCTCGATTTTGAAGAAACGCATTTTAAGGCCTGCTTCATGGAGATCGATATGCAGGAAATGCTGGCAGGTGCTTCTATGTCTTCCTCCAATGAGGAAGCCACTTTCTGCAACATCTATACGCGGGACGGCGTCCCTTTAAGCAACCTGGTACTTGGAGGACTCGCCGTTGAGACCAACCTGCTCGAAGCGATGACTCATGCGAAGTTCGAGACAGACTACAGCTATGAAACGTTCTCCGAAGATTTTCAGGCCGGCGGGAGAGGCGCAGTCTCTTTCATCTATAACGGCATCCGCGAAACACTAAGCTATGTCCCGGTCAACGGTACGGACTGGATCCTGACCTACCTGATCCGCGAAAGTGTCATCAGTGACAAGATCAGCCCGATCTCCCGCGGAATCATCGCCCGCAGCGTGGTTCAGTCGATCCTGACGGTTCTCGCGCTGCTCATCATGTTCGGCTTCATCATCGCTCAGGGCCGCCACAACCAGAAGGAACGGCTCGAACATGAAACATCCGAAGCCGCCGCGCGCATAAAGCAGGAAGAGATGGAGCAGCGGATCGCCCTGCAGGAAAGACTTCTCGAAGAAGAAAAGCGCCGTTCCGAACAGGACAACATGATTACCGCCATGGCAACAGACTACCGCAGTGTCTACTATGTTGATCTTGAAAAGGATGAATCGGTCTGCTACCGCTCCGATCCGGAGGACCCGGAACACATTGAGCAGGGTACGCATTTCCCGTATTATGAAACATTCAAAAACTACGCTGAAGCCCACGTGACCGAACCATACCGCGCAGGATTCCTGCGCTTCATTGATCCCGACAGTATCCGGGAGAATCTGAAGAAGGAAAAGATCCTTGCTTACCGCTACCTCGCCATTCGCGGGGATAAAGAATACTATGAGATGCTCCGCGTCGCGGGCGTGCGTCGTCCGGAAGATCCGGAAGACGATCAGATCCGCGCGCTCGGCGTCGGCTTTACAGTCATAGACGCCGAAATGCGCAGTACCATGGCACAGCAGCAGGCTTTGAGCGACGCTCTTTCGACCGCTGAGCAGGCTAACCATGCAAAAACAGCGTTCCTCTCGAGTATGAGCCATGAGATCCGTACCCCGATGAACGCCATCATCGGCCTGGACAACATCGCCCTGAACGATCCGGAGACACCGGCAAAGACCCGCGGATATCTGGAAAAGATCGGCTCCTCGGCTGAGCATCTCCTGAACCTGATCAACGATATCCTCGACATGTCCCGGATCGAGTCCGGACGCATGACGCTCAAAAACGAGCTCTTTTCCTTCCAGAAGCTCCTGGAAGCCATCAACACGATGTTCTCCAGTCAGTGTCAGGATAAGGGGCTTAACTATCAGTGCCGCCTGACCGGTGATGTGGACAATTTCTATATCGGCGACAACATGAAGCTGCGCCAGGTCCTCATCAATATCCTGGGCAATGCCGTCAAATTCACGCCTGCCGGCGGCAGTATTACGTTTACTGTCGAACGCACCGCCCACTTCGACGGGAAATCCGCGCTCCGCTTTACGATCGCCGATACAGGAATCGGCATGAGCAAGGAATTCCTGCCGCATATCTTTGACACCTTCGCGCAGGAGGACAGTTCGAACACCAGCCGTTACGGAAGCTCCGGACTTGGCATGGCGATCACAAAGAACATCGTCTCCATGATGAACGGCAACATTGAGGTCGAAAGCGAAAAAGGCAAGGGATCGGTATTTACTGTCACAGTCACCCTGGATGATGCCCCGGTGGGTACTTCCGCGGATGAAAACGACACCGAGATCCGTCCGGAGGATATGACCGTCCTGGTCGTCGACGATGATCCGGTTGCCTGCGAACACGCCCAGTTGGTTCTCGGCAAGGCTGGCATTTCTACCGAAACCGCTACGTCTGGCAAGGAAGCGATCGAGATGGTCCGACTCCGCCACGCGCGGCGCGAACCTTTTAACCTGATCCTTGTAGACTGGAAGATGCCGGAGATGGACGGCGTTGAGGCGACCCGACGCATGCGCGAGATCATCGGCCACGAGTCAGCCATCATTATCCTGACAGCCTACCGGTGGGATGATGTACTTGAGGAAGCTCTCCAGGCGGGCGTTGACAGCTTCGTGCCGAAGCCGCTCTTTGCAGACGCTATTCTGGAGGAGTTCCGGTCAGCCTGCAAAGCAAAGTACGGCAATACCTCTGCTAAAAAACGCAATATCGAGCTTAATGGACGCCATGTGCTCCTTGCGGAAGATGTCGCGATCAATGCGGAGATCATCGTGATGATCCTGGAGTCCCGCGGCATCACAGCGGATCATGTGGAGAACGGCCGTCTGGCAGTTGAAAAATTCCTCTCCCGTGAACCGGGCTATTACGACGCTGTACTCATGGATATCCGCATGCCGGAGATGGATGGTCTTGAAGCAACCCGCGCGATCCGCGCGCTCGATCGTTCCGACGCGAAGGATATCCCGATCATCGCTCTCACCGCCAATGCATTTGACGAAGACGTGCAGCGCAGCCTGCAGGCAGGCCTCAACGCACATCTCTCTAAGCCCGTTCAGCCTGAAGCACTCTTTGAAACGCTCGAAAGCCTCATCAAAGACTGAACCCATCCCGTCCCGCATCCGCCGGCTGTGCAAAGTCATACCGGCCCGAAGGAGCATCCATGAAACAGGAAGTTCTGAAAGTTTCCCAGTCATCTGTCGCCCAGGCACTGGCTACGGATTACTTCTGTATTTACTATGTCAATACCATAACCGACAAGTTCATTGAATACAGTGCCTCACCGGAATACCGTGAACTGGGGCTGCCCACCAGCGGCGATGACATTATCGGCTTCTCCAGGACCAATTTCGAACAGTTCATCTATCCGGATGACCGGAAACGGTTCATGCAGACCTTTACCAAGGACAACATCATGTCGTCCCTTGACGCGCATGGGACTTTTACGATGACGTTCCGGTTCATGTTCCGTGAAGTCCCGACCTATGTTCATCTCAAGGTCACCCGCATGGTCGAAAAGGAAGCGCGGCACGTCGTCATCGGCATCAGCAGCGTCGACGAACAGATGCAGGTCCGCGAGGCGTATGAAAAAGCGCATCATGCGAGCCTGACATATAACCATGTGGCGCAGGCGCTGGCCGGCGACTATTTCAGCATTTACGTCGTCGATCCGGATGCCGACCACTTTATCGAGTACAGTTCTTCCGGAGATTATGACCAGCTCGGCATCGAAAAGTCCGGCGACGATTTCTTCGGCTTAAGCCGTTTCAACATGGCACGCGTCATTTATCCCGAAGATAAGGACCGCTTCCTCGGCACCTTCACAAAAGACAAAATCATGTCCATCCTCGAACGGGATGGCAGCTTCACAATGAAATACCGCCTTATGGTCGGCGGCGAACCCACCTATGTCAGTATGAAGGCAACCCTGATGCATGATGAAGCCGGGCGTCACCTGATCTTCGGTACCAACAACATCGACGCGCAGATGAAACGCGAAGAGGCTTACCGCAGGGAAATGGCGGCAGCGCGCACGACAGCCCGCAACGACTTTCTGGCCAACATGTCTCATGATATCCGGACCCCGATGAACGCGATCGTCGGATACACCAACATCGCGAAGCAGCATCCGGAGGACCCGGAAGCCGTCAGGTCCGCTTTGGATAAGATCGGTTCAGCGAGCCATTTCCTTCTTTCACTGATCAACGATATCCTGGATATATCCAAAATAGAAAGCGGCAGAATGCAGCTGAATGAGGCCGCCTGCGACCTTGGTGATGTTTTCCGGAGAATCGAGGACATTACGGCACTGCAGGCGTCAGATAAGTCTCTGAATGTCTCCTACGACCGCTCCTCCGTCCGGCACTATCGCGTACTGGCGGATGAACTCCGGATCGAACAGATCCTCGTCAATATCATCAGTAACGCCATCAAGTACACCCCGGAAGGAAAAAGCGTCGAACTGATTGCGGAGGAAACTCCGGCTCCGGATCCTGCAAAAAACCGCTATCGCTTCATCATCCGCGATACCGGCATCGGCATCAGTGAGGACTACCTTCCACACATCTTCGAGAGTTTTACCCGCGAGGAAAACACAAAGCTCAACCGTGTGCAGGGAACCGGTCTGGGCCTCGCCATCACCGCCCGCATCGTTGAACTCATGGACGGAACGATCCGTGTAAAAAGCAAACCCGGCGAAGGCTCGGAGTTTACGGTGGAGATCGATCTGCAGCCATACGAAGAATCGCCCTCTGAGGAAACCGTGTCAGCTCACAGCACTGCGGATCTTACCGGCTGCCGCATCCTTCTTGTAGAAGATAACGATATCAACGCGGAGATCGCCGCTATGGCGCTCGCCCAGTACGGAGCTGAAACCGAGCGGGCGGATAACGGTCTCGCCGGACTTGAAAAGATTAAAAACAGCGCGCCGGGTCATTATGACGCTGTACTGATGGATATCCAGATGCCGGTCATGAACGGGTACGAGTGTACCCGCGAAATCCGGGCTCTGGGTGATCCGTCAACGGTTTCCGGTACAGCATCAGAGGAATCCGCCGAAAGGCCGGCAGCTGCTGCCCGGTACTACCTGACACTCCCGATCATCGCCATGAGTGCGAATGCCTACGACGAAGATATCCGGGACTGCCTGCAGGCAGGAATGAACGCACATGTGGCAAAGCCTTTCGATCCGGACCATCTCGCACAAACACTCGAGCAGTATATACACAAAGGTACCTCATCTGAAGCAGCCGGGCAGTAACCGGCCGGCTGCAAATCAGCATATCAGCAGACTACCATAATCCATGTCCTTTGGAAGGAGAAGCATAATCCATGTTGAAGAGTCATGAGAAATTCCATTCTGCGAACGGAAAGCGACAGATTCTTGTAGCAGACGATGAAATGATCAACCGGGAAATGCTCCGGGAGATGCTTAAAGATGATTATGATCTGATCTTTGCCTCTGACGGGCTGCAGACCCTGTCAATGATCCATGAGAACAAGGATTCCCTTTCCCTCGTTCTCCTCGATATCCTTATGCCCGGCATGTCCGGCCTCGAAGTGCTCAAAGCCGTCCAGGAGGACGACAGCATTTCCCATATACCGGTCATCGTCACAACAGCGGAGCGTGAAGCGGAAGTTGAGAGTCTGAAGCTCGGCGCGATCGACTTCATCCCCAAGCCCTATCCTGAGATCGGTGTCATTCAGGCGAGAGTCCTTCGTACCATCGAGCTGTATGAAGACCGTGATATCATCCAGTCTACCGAGCGCGACGAACTGACCGGCCTGTACAACAAGGAATATTTCTATCGTTACGCAGAGCAGTTCGACCAGCATCATAAAGACCTTGATATGGACGCCATTCTGGTAGACGTCAACCATTTCCGTATGATCAATGAACGATACGGCAAAGCATACGGCGATGACGTCCTGCGCAGGATCGGTGAACAGGTGCGGGCAATGGTCCAGGAGTCCGGCGGCATCGTCTGCCGCAGAGAGGCCGATACCTTTATGGTATACTGTCCGCATCGCGAAGATTATCCGGAGATCATGGAGCAGGCCTCCGTCTACCTTGCCGGCGATGACTCCGCGGCAAACCGGGTCCGTCTCCGCATGGGCGTTTACTCCCATGTCGATAAGTCGATCGATATCGAACGGCGCTTTGACCGGGCGAAGATGGCATCGGATACCGTCCGCGGCAGTTTTTCCCGTACCATCGGCTTCTATGACAGCAGTCTGCATGACCGGCAGCTTTATGCCGAACAGCTGATCGAAGATTTTTCAACGGCACTCGCGGAGCGGCAGTTTCATGTTTTCTATCAGCCCAAGTTCGACGTCCGTCCGGAAACGCCGCTCTTATCAAGCGCAGAAGCGCTGGTCCGCTGGATCCATCCGACGCTGGGTATGATCAGCCCCGGCATCTTCATTCCGCTGTTTGAGGAAAATGGTCTGATCGAGCGCCTGGACCGCTACGTATGGGAAGAGACAGCCCGACAGGTGCGCGAATGGAAGGACAGACTCGGCTATTCCGTTCCGGTCTCCGTCAATGTCTCGCGCATCGATATGTACGACCCCAATCTGCCTGATACCTTTGCCAGACTTCTGACAGATCACAATTTAAGCGGCGGGGATATCCTTCTTGAAGTCACGGAATCCGCATATACGCAGGACTCCGGTCAGATCATCTCCATGGTGGAAAAGCTGCGGAGCATGAACTTCCAGATCGAAATGGACGACTTCGGTACCGGATATTCCTCCCTCAACATGATCTCTAAACTGCCGATCGACGTCCTGAAGCTCGACATGCAGTTTATTCGCGAAGCCTTCAAGGAGGGCGGCAACACCCACATGCTTGAGGTCATCATTGGCATCGCGGACTTCCTCTCCGTGCCTGTTATCGCAGAAGGCGTGGAAACCCAGGCGCAGTTGCATACACTGAAAGATCTCGGCTGTGATATCGTCCAGGGTTATTTCTTCTCGAAGCCTGTACCTTCTTCAGAATTCGAGCCGTTCATCCTGCAGCGCAAGGAAGCGGATCTTGCCGAAAAAACTGCGCGGCTTAATGCAGAAGAAGAACGTGCACGGGCAGCGCTGGCATCAGAAGCTTCGGATGCCGGACTGACGAATGGCCCGGACGGTCAGTCTGATGCCGATCAGCGTATTCTCAAAGCCCGGATGGACCAGATCCGGAAAGACGAAAAGTCTGCGGAAATGAAAGCACGGCTGCAGGCAGAACGGGAGCAGGCACAAAAGCAGGAAGAGATGCCATCCTATCTGCAGGGCATTCCCGAGCACACCGGCAGCATTCAGCTTAAAACAGCCTCGATTTTTTCCGTCATCCTGGCAATGATCGCGGCGATCGCTCTTCTTGCCACGAACGCGGCTGTCACAAAGGGCTACCGACGCATGAAAACAGCCAGTGACAATTATGTCTCTTCACAGCTTGCCGCCTCGAAGATGGAAGCCGGCTCTGACTATCTGACAGACCGTGTACGCTGCTTCGTTGTCACCGGTGAAAAGCAATACCTCGATGATTTCTTCGAAGAAGTTGAGTTTACGCGCCGCCGCGACCGGGCAGTGGAAAGCCTTGAGGAGCTTCTTCCCGATTCAGACAGCAGTGCGCTGAAGAGCCTGCACACGGCGCTGGATCTTTCTAACGAACTTATCGATATCGAAAATCAGGCAATGCGGCTGATGGCTGAATCGATCAGCCTCGACCTGTCCCAGGTTCCGGCTGCTGTTCAGGCCGTCGAACTGAGTCCGGCGGATCTGGCATTAACGCCCGAGGAACAGAAGAGCAAGGCGCAGACCCTCGTCTTTGACAACAACTACATGCGCTACAAAGACAGGATCCATGAAAATGTCAGCGCCTGTACGCAGGCACTGATCCGTACCTCCAGCACCGAGCTCGAACAGGCCTCCGCGCAGCTTGCTCTGTTAGTCAATCTGCAGACCAGCGCGACCATTATCTTCCTCCTGATCGTCCTGGGCATCGTCATCATCATCTCTCAGATGATACGCAAGCCTCTCACAAAGATGATCCAGAAGATGCAGCATCAGGAAACGATCACGCCGGAAGGCGTCGACGAACTCCGCTTCGTCACACAGATCTATAACAACATTCTGAAGGAAAACAAGGAAGCTCGTGAACGGCTCAGCCATGAGGCTTCCCATGACGCCCTTACCGGACTCTTCAACCGCGGAGCATATGACCTGCTGATGGAAAGTGCCGACACGGACCACATGGCGCTCCTTCTGATCGACGTCGATCATTTCAAAACCGTCAACGACACCTACGGCCATGCAGTCGGAGATCGTGTGCTGAAGCGGGTCGCGGATATACTCCGTCAGAGTTTCCGTTCTGTCGATATCCTCTGCCGTATCGGCGGCGATGAGTTCGCGGTCGTCATGACCCGTGTCAACAGTGAGATGAAACAGCTCGTCATCAACAAGATCGCCCGTGCCAACGACATCCTGCAGCATCCGAAGGATGACCTTCCCCCGGTCTCCTTAAGTGTCGGCGTGGCGTTCTCTGACCGGCCCAACCCGCAGGGAGACATCTTCCGGGATGCCGATTCCGCTCTCTACAAGGTCAAGCAGGAAGGCCGCAAGGGCTGCGCGTTCTTTGAGTGATTTCATATTCTTTGAGTAATTAAATGAAAAACTTCCCATCGGGTAGTACTGTGGTTGCCGCCACGAAACTCCCTGGGAAGTTTTTTTGATAGTTCTCTTGATAGTTTTTTCGGAAAGCTTTTTTTATTTCCGGCGAGTTACGCTTTATGCATCACAGATCAGAATGTCGCATGTCAGCGCTTCATGACCTTTCTTGCAATGCTGATCCCCACTTTATACGGCAGAGGACGCAGGTCCCTGTCGGCTTCTTTCAGCTTTTCACGGATCGGAAGGTGCTGCGGGCAGTGTTGCTCGCATTTTCCGCATCCAACGCACTGCGTTGCGAAACCGGGATCCGCGCGAAGTCCCTGATTCCTTGCAAACTCAAACCTTGCCGAAGCCTTTTTATCCATATACATCAGGTTCCAGTAGTAAAAATTACCGGGGATATCGACGCCCTTCGGGCAGGGCATGCAGTAACGGCATCCGGTACATCCGACCCGTTCCTTTTCGCGGATGATCTTCTTGATACGTTCCACAAGCGCCAGGTCATCTTTCGTAAACTGTCCCGGTTCCGCATCTGACGCAATACGGATGTTCTCCCGGACCATTTCCTCCGAGTTCATGCCCGAAAGAACACAGGTCACCTCCGGCTGATCCCAAAGCCAGCGAAGTCCAAGTTCCGCCGCAGAGTATCCTCTGCCCGATGCCGCAAGTTCCTCCCTGGCCTTTTCCGGAAGCTGTACAAGCTTGCCGCCGCGCAAAGGTTCCATGATGATGACAGGGATTCCCTTTGCCGTTGCGGCTTTCAGGCCTTCCCGTCCTGCCTGGCTTGTTTCATCGAGATAATTATACTGGATCTGACAAAAGTCCCAGTCATAAGCATCCAGAATCTTTAAGAACGTTGCCGTATCCCCATGGAAGGAAAAGCCGATGTTGCGGATGCTTCCGTCTGCTTTATGAGACCTGATCCATTCCTCGATCGCGAGTCCCTGCAGGCTTTCCCATTCGAGGTAATCAGTAAACATGTGCATCAGATAGTAGTCGATATAATCTGTCCGAAGCCTCGAAAGTTCCTCCTGAAAGGTCTTCTCGATCGCCTTTTCCGTACGCAGGACATACTGCGGCAGTTTGGTCGCGACCTTCACCTTTTCACGCACGCCGTTTTCCGCAAGAATCCTGCCGAGGCATTCTTCACTGCCCGGATAAATATAGGCTGTATCAAAGTAGTTGACGCCCTGTTCAATTGCGAGAAGTATCTCCCGCTCCGCTTTGGGATAGTCGATGCTGCCGCCCTTTTTGGTAAAGCGCATACAACCGTATCCGAGCTGTGAGATGGGGTTTCCATATCGGTCGTTTCTGTATTTCATGCCGTCCTCCTGATGTAGCTTATGGGACATAGATCCCTTCTCCCGGTTTCCCCCTGACAGTTTCCGTCATGATTATCCCGTGAAGGTTTTTCCATCATATCTCATATTCCGGCACGAATCAACGTAAACCCCGACATTTTCATGTTTCATCTGACACAAAAAGGATCTGCGTCTGCATCCGTCAATCCAGGATCCGGCCGTCTCTGGAGATCGTCACGACCTGCCAGGGGATGAACTTGCCGCTTGCGCGGAGGGCATTTTCAGCCGCTCTCTGGAGCCCGCCGCAGCAGGGCACTTCCATGCGGACGATCGTCACGCTCCTGATATCATTATCACGGATGATCTCGGTCAGCTTGTCAGTATAATCAATATCATCCAGCTTTGGGCAGCCTATCACCGTTGTCTTCCCACGCATAAAGTCTTCGTGCATGTTGGCATAGGCATAAGCAGTGCAGTCCGCTGCGATCAGGAGCTTCGCTCCCTCAAAAAACGGCGCAACTGTCGGAACCAGTTTGAGCTGACATGGCCATTGATTGAGTCGTGAAACAGGCTTTCCGCCCATATATGCTCCGTCCTGGCCCGATACCTGAGCTGAAGCTGCACCCGATGCCGTATCCTCTCTCTTAAACTGCATCATCGCAGAACCCGGACAGCCGCCTGCCGGATGCGCGTGCATCTCATGCTGCATTTCCTGATCCATACCACCCATCGTCTTATCCTCCGCTTTTTCCGCTGCCTTTTTTGCCTGACTTGCTTTTACTGCTGCCGCGTCATACTCCGGAGCCTCACGCTCCTCAAAGGTGATCGCCCCGGTCGGGCAGTTCGGAAGGCAGTCACCGAAGCCGTCGCAGAAGTTTTCCCGGACCAGTTTTGCTTTGCCGTTTATGATGTCGATCGCGCCTTCATGGCACGCTTCCGCGCACAGCCCGCAGCCGTTGCACTTTTCTTCATCTATATGAATAATCTTTCGGATCATAGAGGAGGCCTCCTTTCCTAACCCATACTCTTATTATGCATATTTCTCATCCGCGTCTTAAGCCGCTTCAGGCGATTGCTTCATCCATATGGCCTGTCTGTCCTGCGCTTACTTCTTTATCCGATCAGCAGCTTCAGATCTTCATCCACCGTCGTGATGCCGGCGATTCCAAAATTATCCACCAGCACCTTTGCCACATTTGGAGAAAGGAATGCCGGCAGGGTCGGGCCCAGATGAATGTTCTTTACACCAAGGTAAAGCAGCGCCAACAGGACGATGACCGCTTTCTGCTCATACCAGGCAATGTTGAACGCGATCGGCAGGTCATTGATATCATCCAGTCCGAAGATCTCCTTCAGCTTGAGCGCGATCAGTGCGAGAGAGTAGGAGTCATTACACTGACCTGCATCCAGAACTCTGGGGATGCCGCCGATATCACCAAGGTCTAGCTTATTATATTTGTACTTTGCGCAGCCTGCCGTCAGAATGACGACGTCCTTCGGAAGCTTTTTTGCAAACTCAGTATAATACTCCCTTGACTTCATGCGGCCGTCGCAGCCCGCCATGACGACAAACTTGCGGATTGCGCCGGACTTTACCGCATTGACTACCGGTTCTGCCAGCGCGAAGACCTGCTCGTGGGCAAATCCGCCGGTAATGCTGCCGGTCTCAATCTCCGTCGGCGCTGCACAGTGTTTTGCCTGCTCGATGATCGGTGAGAAGTCTTTTACTTCTCCGTAAGCTCCGTCAATGTGTTTACATCCCGGAACGCCTGTCGCACCTGTCGTCCAGAGGCGGCTCCTGTAGCTTTCTGCCGGCGGGACCACACAGTTTGTAGTCATCAGGATCGGACCGTTGAACTTCTCAAACTCCTCCTTCTGTTTCCACCAGGCATTGCCGTAGTTTCCGGCAAAGTGAGGATACTTCTTGAATGCCGGATAATAATGCGCGGGAAGCATCTCCGAATGTGTGTATACATCCACACCGGTGCCTGCCGTCTGCTCAAGCAGCATCTCCAGATCGCGGAGATCATGTCCCGAGATCAGGATGCCCGGATTCTTTCTTACGCCGATGTCGACCGTCGTGATCTCCGGATTGCCATAAGCTTCCGTGTTGGCCTTATCCAGAAGCGCCATGCCATCTACGCCATACTTGCCGGTTTCCAAGGTGAGCGCTACAAGGTCATTTACGCCCATACTGTCATCCAGCGTCTTCGCGAGCGCCTTTTGCATAAATGCGTCGATCTCCTCGTTATCCTGAAGCAGCGCATTGGCATGCTTGGTATAAGCTGCCAGGCCTTTCAGGCCATAGGTAATGAGTTCACGGAGTGAACGGATATCTTCATCCTTCGTGGCAAGGATGCCGACAACTGCTGCCTTCACATCAAATGTATCCCGACTGCCGTTCCAGCGTGCCGCTTCAGGAAGCTTCTCAACAACAGCTTTGTCCAGCTCTGCAAGCAGTTTTTCCTTTGCCGCCAGAGTCTTTTCGACTGCGCAGATGATTGCTTCGCGGTCGAAGTTTGCGTTAGTGATTGTAATGAACAGGTTCATGCTGATGAGGTGATTGGTCTCTTTACGCACCGTCTTTCCATTATCCCGGAGTGCCGTGGTAACAGCGGAGAGACCCTTAGTCACATAAACCAGAAGGTCCTGCATGACAGCCACTTCCGGCTTTTTTCCGCAGACGCCGCTTATCGTACATCCCTTGCACCCTGCGGTCTCCTGGCACTGATAGCAGAACATTTTCATTTCAGACATATTTTCCTCCTTAAGATGAGAGCATCCGAAACAGTACTGCCCTTTATGTCCGGCGCTCATTTTTTTCTTTTCTTTATGTCTGAAGTATACTATAATGGAAATACAGATTCCGTTGCTATAGCAACGAATGCTGATCTGTTTCGAGAAATTTGACAAGTTATGATGAACTATTTGAAAAATCCCGTCCTCAAAGGGCTGAGCCCTGATGACATTCAGCAGTTTCGTCTATACTGTTGTATGCGCGAAAAGCAATATAAAAAAGACGAAGTGATCTTTCGCGCCGGAGACCGCACTGAAGAACTCGGCATTGTTCTCGAAGGGGATGTCCTCATCGAAAACATCGACCTTTGGGACAATATGACCATCTTAAGCAGTATAGGCACAGGCGGCGCGTTTGCGGAGACCTACGCGCTCCTTGATGAGCC
>JAFTBX010000092.1 GCA_017455005.1 Lachnospiraceae bacterium
GAACCGTCGTAGTTGTTGGCATCCTTGTCGGCAGTCACAGTGATCTTCGCGCCCTTCGGAGCCTCGGGGCTTACCAGTACGCCATAGATATCACTCTGGACATCCACGCTGAATTCCTTCTCATCCTCAAGGAACTCAAAGATCTCTTTCTGGGTTGCATCTCTTACCTGCAGGTCCGTCAGGATCGCGTCAGCGTCATCGGACTCGATCTCTCTGGTCTGCGCAAACATCCAGTCACGGAACTCTTCATTTGCGTACATCGGTACCCAGCTGAAATGCGCGTTCGGGAAGAACACATCTCCGTTCTTATAGAATGTTCTGTTATATTCTACACCCGCCTCATCGAGTGCTTCGATGGTCGGATAATACCACTTATCGGTCGGAACGGAAGGATCTCCGCCTGCCTGGAAGATCCACATCGGAATATCCTTCAGAGCCGCTACGCCCTCCGGATCCGCTGCAGATGCGTCAGGAGCGATTGCAGCGAAGGTCTCCGGGTACATCTCAGCCAGGGTAAATGTTGCCCAGCCGCCTGCGGAAAGACCGGTCATATAGACTCTGTCTTCGTCACAGGAGTACTCCTGCAGAACTTCAAGCAGCAGGTCATATGCCGCGTTCAGCTGCGGCATCGGCGCGAAGGAATCCTCTGCCTCACCTGCCATAGATGCCATCAGTGTAGTCCAGTTCTCAGTAGTTTCATCTTCTACCGTGCACTGCGGTGCCAGAACGATACACTGGTTGTGGCCCGCCTCGGAGTCCTTAGCCCAGACGGTAGCCATCTGATATCTCTTGAGGACCATGTCAAGAGGCTGCGTTCTCTGACCGGAACCATGCAGCGCAAACACGACCGGGTACTCGACATTCTCATCATAATCCGACGGAATATAAAGCTCATACGGGATCGTGGTGCCTGCGGCATCGGTATATTCCTTCTCTTCAAAGAGCTTATAGACTTCGGTATCATCTTCTCTGGTGATGACGACCTTATACTCGGTTTCTTTGCCGGCTTCTGCCACCGTGATGGTCGCAGTCTGAACAAACTCGGAGTCATAATCCTCATAAGCCTGTCCAAGCTGTACGACATAGCCGTCAAGATCAAAGTCATAGGGGATCTTGTCACCGGCCTTGTAGTTCTCGGTGCCGTCAAAAGCAAAGCAGTCTTTATCTGCAGTTACGGTTACCTTTGCAGGAAGCGTTACTTCCGGATCGATCAGAACGCCGTAAATGTCGCTCTGAACGGTAACTGCATATTCGGTCTTCGCGGGATCAAAGCCTTCGAAGATCGGCTTTAAGGTGCCGTCTCTGACAGTAAGTCCTTTCAGAACCGGGCCGTCCGGAGCTTCTGCCGCTTCGGTCTCTTCTACTGTTTCAGCTTCTTCGGCTGCCTCTTCGGCCGCTGCTTCCTCAGGAGCAGCTTCTTCAGCCTCAGTCTCTTCCGGTGCAGCCTCTTCTTCTGCCTCTTCCGGTGCAGCTTCTTCTGCCTCGGTCTCTGCTTCTTCCGCAGCGCCGGCCTCAGCCTTTTCTTCTGTATCCTCAGCGGGTGCTTCTTCCTGAGCTGCCTCTTCTGCTGAAGGCTCTTCCGCCGCTTCTTCCTTTACTTCTTCAGCGCCTGCTTCCGCTTCGGCTTCTTCAGCCGCTGCTTCAGTAGCTGCTTCTTCTACAGCGGCGGCGTCCTTTTCAAGCTCGGCTTCCGCTTCCTTCATGGCTTCCTTCACTTCCTCGGCTGCCTGTTCGATCGTCGCAGCGATGATGTTCGGTGCCGTAGAACCGGCCGCAGCATAAGAAGTCACGATGCCGCCTGTCAGCATGGATATTGCTGCCGCACACGCCAGTATCATTGAAAATCTTTTCTTCATGTTGCCCTCCTGTTATAAATGCGCTGCCACGTGTGGCAGCGTAAAACATAACTCCCTGTGGAACTATGAGGCCGTCCCATGCAGTCATTCAATCTGATACGTATCTTGCCGAATCGATACGTACTGTGCTGCAGGTCAATAACTGCACAGTACCCCACTTTTACACTTTACTATATCATAACATATCTCAAACCAAAGCAACGTAGATTTTTCAACTTCGAAGTTTACGAATTTACGAACTGCTTTTTGAGCATATTTCACAAGTTTACTGCAACACCCATGCCAGACCACGGTTAATATACTCGTTCCAGAAGGTCCAGTTATGCACACCAGGGCCGTCCTCATAGAAAAAGTCTGCATTTTCCGCTTCTAAAAATCTGCGGAAGTCCTGGTTGTCCCGATAGAGGTAGTCCTCTGTTCCGATCGCCATGTAAAGGCGCGGGAGGGGCTTTCCTTCCGCCTTACACTTTTTAAAGAGCCACTCGGGATTCTTGTCCGATTCAAGCAGCTTCGAAGGATCTCCGAAGATGTCACGGATCATCGGCTCCGGTACAACACCGTCCAGGCGTCTGCCTGTATCAGCGATCTCATGGATCTTAAGTGCGGAGGAAAGAGCAACGCAGGCGGAAAACCTCTCCGGGAACGCAAACGCCGTATGAATCGCGCCAAAGCCACCCATGGAAAGACCGCCGATCAGCGTATCCTCCCGCGACTGACAATAGCCGAAGGTACTTTTGATATATTCCGGGAATTCTTCTCCCACATAAGTCGCAAAGTTTCCACCGGGATAGCCTCTGTCGAGATAAAATGAATTGCCGGTTGTCGGCATGAATACTGCGAGATTATACTGGATCGCCATTTCCTGAGCAACGCCGCCGTACAGCCAGTCAGAGTCCGTCCCGGTAAGCCCGTGCAGAAGGATCAGGGATTTTGTCGGGCGGTCATAATGCCTCTTGTCCTTTACTTCTTCCATACTGACATCATTGGGCAGCACAAAACAGAAATTTGCGTGCTGCATGATTGATTCCGCGTGAAACTCCATTCTTCCGCTTGCCATATTTCCTCCTTACCTTGCCAGTGTCAAAGTATACTTATCTCATACATCATTATAATTTCACCGGCTTTAAAAGTCTATTCCGACATGCCGCCAACCACCGTTTCGCAAGCGACGTCGATTTTCCTCATTGCAGATACAAAAAGCTGCCCGACCCGCCGGAGAGCCGGACAGCTTTCTGCTGTATCAAACAATTCTATTGAAAGGAAATTTGTCTACGTATCTGAGATTATGCTCTTGCCTTCTGCTTAGCGAAGGTACCCTTTGCCTCAACAACAAGGATGAGCGCAAGGACGACCATTGCGGTCGCGAAGACCAGCTGGAACCAGTCGCCCCACATAGCAGTGCCCGCACCGATTGCGCTGAACTTCTTGCCGATCGTAATGATCAGCTGGCAGATCGTAGCGACAAGCATGAATGCCATCGGGAAGTAGAACATCTTATTGTTCTTTCCGATATCACCGAGCCATGCCGCAACCGCCATCAGGGCGATACCTGCAAGCAGCTGGTTTGCTGCGCCGAACAGACCCCAGATCTGGCTCAGGGAAAGACCGCCGAGGATACATCCGATGGCAACCATGATCAGTGTGCCGAACAGCGGATGTGCAAGCAGACGGCGTACGCCGGTTGCGTCCTGATAAGTAGCCTCGTTTTCCTTCAGGAAGAGCTCACTGAACATGAATCTGGAAAGACGTGTACCGGTATCCAGAGAGGTCAGTGCGAAAACAGATACAGCCAGGGTAAGAAGTGCCGCAATGACTGCATTGCCATGGAACATGGTTGCAATGCCCTGCGCGAATGCCACTGCGGGTGAACCGAAATCGCCGGCAGTATACTTATCAAAGACCATACCGACTGCGATCAGGGAGATAACACCCAGCGCGGACTCGATAAGCATGGAGCCGTAACCGATTGCCTTTGCATTGGCCTCAGAGTCAAGCTGCTTGGAGGAAGTACCGGTCGCGATCAGTGAATGGAAACCGGAGCACGCGCCGCACGCAACGGTAATGAACAGGGTCGGGAACAGGAAGCCGAGCTTGTTGGACCAGCCGGTGAATGCCGGAAGCTGGAAGGTTGCGCTGCCGGTAAATGCCGCGTAAACGATACCGAAAACTGCAATGATCATCATTGCGTAAAGCAGAAAGCTGGAGAGATAATCTCTCGGCTGCAGCATGATCCATACCGGGATCAGGGACGCTACGGTGATATAAACGCCGATCAGGAGGATCCATGCGGTTCTGCCAAGTGCCAGGCCGCAGTTTAAACCGATGATCAGGGAGATAACAATGCCTACGAGGCCGATCACTGTCGCGGTGCCTGTGCTCATGCCATACTTATTGGTCAGAAGGCCGTAAATAATCGCAAGAACGATGAAAAGCACGGAGACCATAGCGGTGGTCTGGTTGCTGGTCGGGTTGGATACAAAGCCGATCTGGCCTGCATCAGCAGCCGTAAAGAATGTACCTGCGACGACATTGACAAAAGATGCAATGACGAGGATCAGAACGAGCAGGGCGAAGATAATGAAGAGCTTCTTTGCTCTCTGTCCCATGGTATCGCAGATGATCTCACCGACGGATTTGCCGTCGTGACGGATAGACGCGAACAGGGAACCGAAGTCCTGAAGGCCGCCAAAGAAAATGCCGCCGAAGACGCACCATAAAAATACAGGAAGCCATCCGAATACAGACGCCTGAATCGGTCCGTTGATCGGGCCGGCGCCCGCGATGGATGAAAAATGGTGTCCCATCAGGACCGCGGGTTTCGCGGTAACATAGTCTACGCCATCTTCCATAGTGTGAGCGGGAGTTTCTCTTGAAGGATCAACACCCCACTCTTTTGCAAGCCAGCTGCCGTAGGTCACATAGCCGATGACCAGAATGACGATAGCTGCAATAATGATAAGTAACGCTGTCATTTTTTCCCCTTTCCATATGTGGAACTTTAGATTTGTTGGCATGGGCTGTCCGCCTGCATCCTTAAGTACGCATGCACAGCTTCTGTCAGCATATATTTGCAAAGAACGCTTTCAGCGGCCGGCCCAGACGATTGGATATCGTTTTTCCGCTGCTGCGTTCAAAGGCAACGATCTTATATCCGTTCCAGCCCCACAGGCCGAAACGATAACTCTTGTAATGCCGGAGTTTCTGAATCATTTCTTCCGCTTCCGGGTCTATATGTTCGGCGATGATATATAGGATCGCGTCAGTATTGCGATGATTCTCTTTTGCCTCGGTGCGCTCCAGGCAAAGCTCCCAGGCCCGCTTGTCAAGCTGTGCCAGACGATCTTCGTCCAGTTCATCCTCCAATGCAAAAAAAACATGTTCATTGGAATTCATCTCGGCGAATTTCGCAGCTTTCATCAGGAAATAGTTCTCGCCGTGGATCTTAAACCTTGCTTCCGCCTGAAACGGCTTCGCAGGATCTTTGGTATTGATCGCGTAATACTGCGCATGTAATTTTAAGAGGCGGTCGAGTATCTCCTGGGCGGTCATCTTTATTTCGTTATCTTTTAAATTAGCTTTCTTCCCGGTCAGCATTGGCAGTTGTGATCTCCATTGTTCTCCATGAAATGTGAATCAGCGTTCGTTACGCTTTGGCAGGAACCGTAAAGTCAGCGTCGGGAATCTTCGCTTTCAGCATTTCCATCACCTTTTGCGCCGCTCTCTTTCCGGGAAGACCGATCTCCGCGGCTTCGCCTGTCGCAGTCCGAACAACGAGGTACTCCATTTCCATCGTCCCGCGTCCGCAGCAGAGTTTTGTGTCGACTGCTCTTATCCTGCGAAAACACCCCAGGATCTCATTGAATGGAATCGCGTAATGCTTCAGTGCTGCGCGGAAAAAAAGATGTCTGTTTCCGATGCGTAAAGAGCCGATTGGCTCAGCGGCATCGAATTCTTCTTTTAGTGCATCATCATTGATCCATTTACGGTCAGTTGTATAAAACTTCATGTTCGAAAATTTTCTCCCCGATGATAAAGGAATTCTCTTTTGAAAACATCTTTTGTATTATAATGTCCTGATACATGCGGTGCAACAAAGCACGTGGAATTAATAAATTTTCTATTAAATTTATTAAATCAACATAAATACATGTTTGAACCATATATATCCTGAAGTTATATTTTTCCGATCTGCATGCTGTCGCTCTTTGCGCCCGAGCCAAAACAAACTGTTATAGCTTCTTCATAATAGAACTATAGTTTTATTCCGCCTTTTTCTACTTTATAATCTATGTACAGTGTAAATAATATATCTGCACATACATGTAAGTCGCAGATACTTGAATCGGACTTTTAATGTTCGCGTTTTTTCCGGAGAACGGAGAAAGGAAAGATCCGGCCGCCCATGGCTTCCGGATCGAAACAGGAAAACAGATGAATATCAACCAGAATATCAAAGATAACAATATCAGCAATGACAGCAATGCCGGCGCAACAGAGGAAGTTACGGAAGTCAGGGCGTACAACCTTCATCCTCTTCGCGTCTTAAGAAGCTGCGCCTTTGATGACGACGATCTGGGCCGTCCGGTCATCGGCATTGCAAATGCTTTCAGCGAAGTGGTGGCTGGTCATACAAACCTGCGTCAGCTTGCAGAGCAGGTTAAGAAAGGCGTCAACCGCGCAGGCGGCAATGCTGTGGAGTTTGGCGTTATCGGATGCTGTGACAGCGTCGGCAACTCCCATGACGGTGCGCGCTATATCTTGCCCTCCCGGCAGAACATCGCTGACAGCGTAGAGATCATGTGCAAAGCACACAAGTTCGACGGTCTCGTGCTGCTCGGCTCCTGCGACAAGATCGTTCCGGGTCTCTTAATGGGCACTGTCAGGGCAAACGTACCTGCAATCATGGTCCCGGGCGGACCGATGCTTGGCGGTCCTGCATTCGGAAAGAAATCCAAGGCCGACAGTTCAGCGGTTAC
>JAFTBX010000093.1 GCA_017455005.1 Lachnospiraceae bacterium
CGGAAATCGTCCCGCTCCCTTTGCTCGCGTGACTTTTTTCCTCATGTCTGTTGCCCCGTCAGACATAAAAAAGCAGGAGAGCAAGCTCTCCCGCTTTTCCCCGCTTTTGCAGTTCTGCTGCATAAGCCGGATGGCTCCGCACTTCGTGCTCCCGCCATCCTCAACAGCCATTCGGAAATCGTCCCGCTCCCTTTGCTCGCGTGACTTTTTTCCTCATGTCTGTTGCCCCGTCAGACATAAAAAAGCAGGAGAGCAAGCTCTCCCGCTTTTCATGTCTTCCGGTGCTTATGCACTCACTTATTTACGACTAAGCTCGTAGAGGTAGATTTCCTCGTAGTCCGGTGCCCACCAGAAACCGTCGATGTCGTCTCTGACGATTGCGCCGAGGACCTTGTGGTTCAACGGAACCATTGCGTAGTCCTTCATGAGCATCTCGCAGCACTCTTCCCAAACCTTTGCACGCTCGGTCTCGTCCAGAGTTCCGCAGCCCTTCTCATAGGTGTCGAAGAACTCCTGGTTCTCATAACCGATACGGTTCAGGGTTGCAGTACCCGGCTGTACCTGTGCAAGGAAACCGTCTGCTTCCATGGTCTGTGCGGTGAACGCGTTGATGCACATATGATGGTTGCCGCCGTCGATGTACTCACGAAGCGGAGCGGACTCCATCTTGTTGATGCTTAAGTTGATGCCTGCCTCAGCAACCTGTGCCTGCATAGCTTCTGCCATGTCGCAGTGCTGGGTGTTTGCGGAAATAACGGAGATCTCAAGATCAAGGCCGTTCGGATAGCCTGCCTCTGCAAGGAGAGCCTTGGCTGCCTCGATGTCATGGCCTGCGCCGTAGTACTTCTGATAGGTCTCTGTGTTGGAACCCGCGATGCCCGGAACGATGAATGCCTGTGCCGGATTGCCTGAGGAACCGTATGCAAGCTTGACGCATGCGGTTACGTCGATCGCACGTGCGAATGCCTCACGTACCTTCGGATCATCCATCGGAGCCTTCTTGCAGTTCAGAAGGAGATACTCGGTCTTAGCGGTCTGGCCGTAAACGACATGTACGCCGTCCATAGCGTCGATCTGGTCGAACTCACGGGTGTTGGCGTCAACAACGACATCATAAGTGCGGGTCTTAGCCTCGGTTGCGATGGACTCGTAGGAGCTCATGAAACGGATGACCAGGTCCTTGACGACCGGGGTACCCTCTCTCCAGGAGTACTCATTTGCGGTAAGAACTGCTCTGTCGCCCTGATCATAGGAAACCAGCTTGTACGGGCCGGTACCGACTGCGCAGTCAGGATTCAGATAGTCGCCGTTGTACTCTTCGAACGCCTTCTTGGACGGGATGCCGCACTCACTGGAAGCGAGGTGGTTCGGAAGGGTAGCGCACGGATACTTGGTGCCGAGGATAACGGTATACTCATCTTCCATTACGATATCATCCGGATTGATGATGAAGAAATGGGAGTTCGGAAGGTTGGTCTCATGGACATACTTGATGAACCAGACAACGTCTTCCGCGGTGAAGTCCGTACCGTTGGAGAACTTCACGCCCTGGCGGAGATGCATGCGGAGATGAGAATCATCGTCCCACTCCCAGCTCTCGCAGAGTGCGCCCTCAAGGACCTTGTCCTTGGAGTAACGGAACAGGCTGTCATAGATCAGTGCGTTGGTACGGGCATGGCCCTGCTCATCATCGGTGCTGGGCTGCCATGTACCGGGATCCAGGTTCTGGATGAAGGTCAGGGTCTCAGCGCCCATTGCCGGCTCAGGAAGATCGCTCGCTTCCGCCGGAGCTGCCTCCGCCGGTGCTGCTTCTGCCGGAGCTGCTGCCTCAGCTGCTGCCGCCTGAGTCTCAGCCGGAGCTGCCGCTGCCGTGGTGGTTGCCGTGCTGCCGCCGCCGCACGCTGCCAGTGACACTGCCGCGAGTGCCGCTGCCAGGATCAGTGCTAAAGATTTCTTCATAAACATTTGCCCCTTTCGCAAAGTTGACGGGGATCCGCATATATCCTTGCCGAATGCGGGTTCCTCCGCTTTGTTGTTGGTACCGAAAAAATTATAGCACGTACAGGTATTGCTAACAATACAATTCTTACAGTTTTCTTACAGCGTTTGACTTACATTTCATTAAGCCTGGCCGTGTCCCGTATACCCCGCGCATCAGAAAACCCCGCGGCCTGATTTCACCGCGGGGTTCGTTTCTTCTTATGTCAATGCTGCCTGCTCCGCAGCATTTTCCGCCGCCCGGCCTGTGCCGGTCCGGCTTTCTCAAGGCCGGCCGCTTTCCGTCACGGTATCAGCCGTGCAGGTCTGTCGGAACGACGCCTTCCTTGATCTCGATGGTATAGGTGATGCCGAGTTCCTTCGCCCACTCGATGTACTGCTCGACCTGCTTGTCGTCCAGCATATCGGAGGAGATCAGGCCCTTCTGGTCAATCATGTCGTTAACGAAGAGCTTGGTATAGAGGAATGCACCCTGACCCGTGAGATACATCTCGCCGGTCATCTTCGCTCTCTCATAGGACTCTACAAGGCCCGGCGCATTTAAGTGCAGCTCGACCATGACGTCCTTGCCGTTCTTCTTGCCGTAAGCTTCGATAACGAACGCGCCGCCGTCGGAAACAAGGCCCTCATCGATGATCTCCTTGATAACCTCCGGATCCTTCGGTGCCATCGGAACATGCTTTAAGACGAGCTCGTGCGGTACGACCTTCTGTCCGTCGATCTCTTCCTCGTCCCAGCTCAAAAGTCCCGCTCTGTACAAAGGCTCGGCAAACTGAATGCCGACGCCGCCGTACTTGAAATACGCGTTCCTGCAGCCCTTGAAGTATTTTTCGCGGTTGAAGCCGACATAGACCGGCTCATCATGCGCATGCTCGCAGAGCGTGACCGGCTGCATATCGTACTCCGGCCATCTTCTCGTGATCTTGCGGCTGAAGGGCTTCGTACGGATCTGCTTGCAGTCCTCAAACGCGAACGCGTCCTCCTGCATATCCGCGAGTGCGACGTCGGTGCTCCACCAGAAGGGCAGGAAACGCTTCGCCTCGACGCCCTCGTAGACCATCATGTTGAGGGTGTCGCACTCGTCGAGCTCATTGACGGCCTTACGTGCCATGACGCACATGACGCCCGGCGCGGAACCGGTACCGATGATGGCGGTGGTGTTGTTCTCAGCGAATTTCTTGTCGTAACCGGTGTACATGTATTTGATGCCCTCGACCCAGCGGTCGTAAGCATTGACATCCATAACCTCCGGGATATCCTCGCAGTCGGAAAGGTCCTGATAGCATCAGCCCAGGTCCATCGCGGCGCGCAGCATGTTGGCGCCGAACTGCAGCGGCATAACGTTTACGAGCAGCTCGCAGCCCTTTGCCGCTTCCTTGATCTCATCGAGATGGGCGGCATTGACCTTCTTCGGGGTGCCCTTTTTCATCAGCCTGCAGACTGCCTTTGCGGCTTCAAAGTTATAATCGGCGCAGATGACCTCTTCAATGTTGGGCTCCTGGTCCAGCTTACGACAAATCGTAGAACCCTGTGCTCCGCATCCGCATACCATTACCTTTTTCATGACGTGTTCTCTCCTTATATTATACTTTTATATCCTATTCTTTTTTAGCCGGTTGACGTCCGGCCGTATTTACTCATTTTTCTGCCAATGCAGACCGTTCCGTAAGGCCCGCATTTACCGCGGGATAAATCCGTGAATCTCCTCGATCCGCTTATCCATATCCTCTTTACGTCTGTTTCTGAGCTTCGCGAGCTGCGGCGCTTCCAGACGTTTGCCGGCAAAGTATACGATAATGCCGACGATGATCAGGACAATGCCGAGCCAGCGGCAGAAACTGATCATGCCTTCCCAGTTGGCGAAGAAGCCTTCTTCGTACTCCTCCAGGTAGTACTCTGCGCCGTATTCGATCTCATAGAACCACAGGAAGATCGATCCGCCGAGGCTCATGAGGCCGGAAAGAAGCGTATACATACCGATATCCACCGCGTCGCCGACGCCGAGCCTTGTGAGCGGGTTCAGCGGGAACGCCACCGAATCCTCCAGATATCTGCCCTTATAGATCCACTTAAAGAGCATGTAGAAGAAGAGTCCTCCGAAGATGACCAGATAACCGGCAACGAAGTAATCAAGTCCGTTGACATAGATCGCAAAGATCGAGATCGCAAATACGCAGATCGAGCAGTAGATCAGTCCGGGGGTGCCTCCGGCCATGACCGTCAGGCCATTCTTCACGCGTGCCTCCACCGGATAGAGCTTGCGGAGCTTGAAGATGATCGCGATCATTGCGATGTACATATACAGCTGAATCGGGTTCGTCGCCATGACCAGCGTCGTAAAGTCAAACTGGCAGGTAAAGATCGTAAATGCCGCGAGGATCAGGATGGAGATCGTCGGAATACCGCGCTTATCCACCTTGCGCATGATCTTCGGGAACATATCGTCATCCGCCATGACGAAGAACGCTCTGGAACCGTGGGCGATGTAGGAACAGAAGATCGCGCAGTTCGCGAGGATCGCGACGATGATAAAGAGCACGCCGGCCCAGTTGCCGACATACTGGATCAGCGTGTCCGCATAGCCGATGGCGCCTTCACCCTGTTCCGTCGACCATTCACTCCAGCGGCCGACTGCCGCCAGCGCGGCCAGCGTCGGAAGCACGTAGCTTAAGCAGATGAGAGGCTGGGAAAGCCGCATACCCTTCGGGATCAGCTGCGGGTCGTCCACCTCTTCCGCCATGTTCGACATACATTCATACCCCAGATACATCCATATGATGATGGCAATGCCTTCGCCTACGGAATGGAAAAGGCCCTCCTCAGGATTGAAGAACGGCTCAATGGGGTTATAGTTCCAGTTCATAAATCCGACGATGGTGACCGCCGCGAACGCGACCAGAATCAGGCCGATCAGCACGGTCTCGATTTTTTCCATAAAGTCAAGTCCTGCGATATTAATCAGCGTGAAAATCAGGACCATGGCGATCTTGACGCCGAACTCCACTTCCGGAGACATCGGCATGATCTTTCCGAGGTAGCCCGCGACCAGCGCGCAGTACTCTGCCTGGCAGAGCCAGGTCGTCAGCGCTGACCAGAGACCTACCTGCCAGCCCCAGAACTCGCCAAACGCCTCACGCGCCCAGCTGTAGATACCGCCCTCTGTCGGATACAGGGATCCGAGCTCCGCGACCATCTCACCCAGCGGGATCGACCAGACGAACGGGAAGAGCAGCAGCATGGCGATCGTCACGCCCGGACCGCTTGACGCGATCGCTTCCTCAATACCAAATGCGCCGGCAGCAATGAACGAATAGATCAGTACGACGATGCCCAGCAGGGACATCTTGCTTTTCCTTAGTGCTTGAGTGCTTTTCTGTTCCATATATAAGCCCCCTTTACGTGGTACCGTAAAACCGTGCAAAGCCTTTCTCTCTGCACGGCAGGCGCCCCCCCCGGCGCCCCTTTCGCTGATACCACCGTACCCTACACATGAAAAAAACACCATTACCCACCCGGGTGATTTGGTGTTGTTTCAGCATTTTCGCCATCGTTGCAGCCGACGTGTTGTAACTTTTGCACAAATCAAAAAGCTGTCCCATGACGCGGATCCATGCGTACGCACTCCCCTTCTATGGAACAGCTTCTCGTTTGATTGAATTGTCCGTTGTATCAGTTCTTCATCATCTCATCCCTGAGCGCGCTCAGCTCCCGGATATCCTGCGGCGTCGTCCTGCAGCATCCGCCGATGACATTGGCGCCGACCTCATACCACTCTCTTGCGAGTCCCCTGAAGTTTCCGGCAGCGTATTTGCCGCTCCACATCTTGGTAACAGGATCGTACTCCTCGCCGCCGTTCGGGTAGACGATAACCGGTTTCTTATCCCCGATCGCGCCCCTGATCTCCCGGATCAGGGAGGTCAGATACTTCGGATGGGTGCAGTTTATGCCGATGGCGACAACATTGTCATCGTCCATAAGCGCCTTCGCGCATGCAGCGATCTCCGTACCGTCGCTGATGTGCTTTCCGTCCCGGCAACTGAAGGAGATCCAGCAGGGTACGCCGAGCTCCCCGGCGATCTCCGCTTCCATCTTCGCTTCCCAGAGCGCGGGCACGGTCTCACAGGCAAAAAGATCCGCGCCGCTTTCCTTTAAGATCTCCATCCGTTCCTTATGGAATGCGCGGATCATCTCACGATCCGCATCTGTATGGCCGTAATCTCCGGTATACTCTCCGCCGTTTGCGAGAAACGCACCGTAAGGGCCGCAGGAACCCGCCGCAAGCAGGTTCTTTCTTTCCGGATCTGCTTTCTGACATGCCCGGATGGCATCCTTCAGGATCGTCATGGAGTCCGCGATCAGCTGCCTGCTTTCTTCTTTGCTGAATCCCTTTTTCATAAATCCCGGCACACTTGCCTGGTAGCTCGCGGACGTGCCAATATCGGCGCCTGCCTCAAAATAGCTTACATGCACCGCGGCGATCTTTTCCGGATCCTCGTAGAGCACCTTCGCGCTCCAGAGCTCGTCGTTGATATCACAGCCCATCGCCTCGAGTTCGGTCGCAAACGCGCCGTCATTAATGATAAACGGATACTTTTTCAAAAGTTCATCCCACTGTTTCATAGTCTTTATCCCCGATATTTCAGTCTGCACTCAGTTTTCCGAAACTTCCTTCCCGGTCATATGCTCGACCGTAAACTCCAGCATATGCACCTTGTGGCCTACCCTGCGGATCTCCCGCTCGGTATGGCCTTTTTCCTTAAAGTATTTATCCCCCAGGAGCGCTGCCTTCCGAAGTACCTCGTCCCTGTCTTCGATCTCCCGGATCCTGCCGAAGCAGATCACGGAGTGAAAGAGCCAGTCCCAGTCGCCTTCGAGCTGCGTTCCCTCATCGAGCACGCAAAACGACGCTTTGTCACAGGCTTTGATCGCGTCGATCTTATGACCCTCGCCGGCACAGTGGATGTAGATGTCGCCGTCCTCATAGACGAAATTGACCGGGATCCCGTAGGGATATCCCCCGTCCCCTATAAGGCTTAAGACCCCGCGGGGCGCCTTTTTTAAAAGGTCAATGCAGTCTGCCTCCGGTATCTGCTGCTTAAATCTTCTCATCTGACGAAACATACACTTCTACCTCCCGGCATCCGCCTTGCATTCCGCGCTTATCCGCCCGACAAACACGTGCGGGCGGCGCATGGTAAGCATACCACACTGCCGCCCGGCATGAAACATTGTCTTATTTCTTTTCTTCGAGCGTACCGAAGGAAACGTGCTCCGGATGCTCGCCGCGCTCCAGCGCCGGGAGGTAACGATCCCAGAAGTCGTTGTAGAGACGCATGATCTCCTTGCGCTTCGCGTAGATGAAGATCAGGGTAATGACGACGTAGAGACCGGTGACAAGGTCGGTCATCGCCCAGAGCATCTCCGCCTCGATGCCGTAGAAGAACAGGCAGGGAGCCATGTAGTAGACCATGTAGAGCGGAGTCGCGATCTTGTTCGCCTTGGTGTCGCCGAAGGCGTAGTCGACGGACTTGGTGCAGGAGTAGTACATGCCGATGATGGTCGTCCATACGAAGATGGAGGTCGCGATCGCCATGAACCAGCCGCCGAAGTTGCCGTAAACGGTCTTGAACGCGACGGTGGTCAGCTGCGCGCTGGTGACGTCCGGATAATCCACGTAAACGTTGGTGATGATGATGGAAAGCGCGGTCACGGAGCAGACAACGATGGTGTCCAGGAAGACCTCGCCCCAGCCCCAGGAGGACTGTCTGACCGGATGGTCGGTCATTGCGGAAGCGTGCGCGACGATACCGTAACCGGTACCTGCGTCATTGGAATACATACCGCGGGCAACGCCGAAACGGAGCGCGTCTCTCACGGTTGCGCCGGCAAAGCCGCCGATGCCTGCCATCGGGGTGAAGGCGTGGCTGAAGATCAGGCCGAATGCGCCCGGAACCTTATCGATGTTGAGGACCAGGATGCCGATACCTGCCAGAATGTAAGCGAAAGCCATGAACGGAACGGCCTTTTCCATAACGGAAGCGATACGCTTCAGACCGCCGGCGATGGTGACGAAGCAGGTGATGCCCATGACGACGATGGAGATCTTCGGGTCAATGCCGAACGCCTCGTTCATGCAGCTGGTCAGGGACTCGGTCTGCACGCAGCAGGTCCAGGGACCGAACATGAAGCAGAAGACGGAAAGGATCAGCGCGCCGGTCTTCCAGCCGAGGGCGTTCTTCATGACGAAGGAACGGTCGCAGAGGTACTCGTCCTTGGACTTGTCGAACTTGACGCGGTAACGCTGGCCGAGGATGATCTCGCAGGCCTTGGTGCTCATGCCCAGAAGGCCGGTGATCCACATCCAGAAGATTGCGCCCGGACCGCCCATGGTGATCGCGGTGGCGACGCCGCCGATGTTGCCGACGCCGATGGTGTTGGCCATCGCGGTACATGCAGCCGCGAAACCGGAGACAGAGCCTTCGCCCTCGCCGCCCTTGAACATCTTGCCGTAGGTGTTCTGGAAATGGAACTTGATCTTCGTCTGATATCTGCCCTTAAAAAGGATCGTCAGGAAGATGCCCGTGCCGACGACTGCGATGATGCCCGGCGTACCCCAGAGAATATCTGAGATGGCATAAATTACATTTAACAAAGCATCCATTGTTTAAACCCCCTTCATCTTGTTTGGAATGGTGCTGTTTTCTATATGTATAAGCTGACCCGTCTGTGCCTTAAAGCACTGCGCCGGTAGCTTATGCATCAAATACACTGAGCGCGTTTACGATATCGCCGATGATATCCTCCGGCTCCTCGATGCCGACCGAGATACGGATGAGGCCTTCCTGAAGGCCCATGGCCTTCAGCTGTTCCGGCGTAAATTCATTGCGGAACGCCGTTGCCGGATGCGCAAGAGAGGTGCGGTATCCGCCGAGCGTGCCGAGGTACTGGACCATGGAAAGCGCACGGATGAAAGCGTTCACCTTGTCGCGGCTGTCCTCCACGCGGAAGGAAAGCATCGGGCCGCAGCCCTTTGTAAGGAGCCTTTCCGCAAGCGCATGCTGCGGATGGTAGCTCAAGGTCGGATAGTTTACATAACGCACGCGTCCGTCCTTCGAAAGCGCGTCCGCGAGCTTCGCCGCGTTTTCCATCTGGCGCTCGACCCTCAGCTTCATCGTGCGGATGCTGCGGAGCGCGAGCCATGCGGTATTCGGATCCATGCAGCCGCCGAGCAGCAGGAAGTTCGGGTTCATCCTGTCAATGATGGCCTTCGAGGCAGTGATCGAGCCGCCGGTAATGTCGCTGTGGCCGCCGAAAAACTTGGTCAGCGAGTGGATGACGATATCCGCGCCGTGCTCCAGAGGGCGGATCACGAAGGGCGTGGAGAAGGTATTGTCCACGACGGTCAGCGCGCCGATCTCCTTCGCCATGGCGGAGATCGCGTCGATGTCGGTGACGCGGATCAGCGGGTTGCTGATGATCTCGGTATAAAGGATCTTCGTCTCCGGCGTGATATGCGCCCGGACGTCGTCAAGATCGGTAAAGTCCGCGTAGTCCGTGACGATGCCCATGTTCTTTAAAAGGCCGTCCATAAGCTCGATCGTCTCGCCGTAGATGGACTTGGAGCTTAAGATATGGTCGCCGGTCTTTAAGTTTGTAAGCAGCGTCGTGGAGATAGCAGCCATGCCGGAAGAGGTGATGATGCTTGCCTCGCCGCTTTCCATGAAGCTGACCGCGTCACCCAGCATGTCGCGGTTCGGCGCCGCGGTGCGGTTATAGTAGTACTTGCCGCCGTTATTCGCGAAGTCATAGTCGTCCATGTCCGCGACCCTGCAGGCAGTAGAGTGCCAGATCGGCGGGCAGTCGGGATCAAGGATCTCCTTTCCGAACGTGCTCCCCCGGTAGATCATTTCAGAATCTCTGCTCATCTGAAAACTCATATATTCCCCTCCATATATAAAGTATGCGCTTTTTAGTCCTCCGCCGGGCTGCGGCTCCCCTCTGCCCCGCGTCATAATAATGTTTGAACTGCGTCATCAGATTTTGTAATCAAAGTCTATGTGTTGTTCTTGGAACAAGGTCAAGCGATTCTTCCCCCGTAATTTTCCACAAAAAAAGTGAGCATTGTTTGCTCACTTTCACTAACCGCTTCGTACTTTGTTTGTACTTTGTATATGTTCTGTGATTGTCCTTCCCTGCCCGCCTGCGTTCTTCCATTGCGCAACCAGTGCGTTCTGCTGCCAATGCTGTCTGCCCCCGTTGTCTGAGTCCACGTTCAGAGCAGGACCTGCACCTCGTACATTGCGTCCGACCAGTCCACGAGGTTATCCTCAAACTCCAGCGCAAGGACGAGTCCTTCTGTCTTCCGCCCCGCAAAAAACGTCTGCAGAAGTTCCTTGTCCCAGTCTTCCTTCAGGATCGGCGTCCTGAAGCAGACATAGTCGCCCTCCGGGATCATCTTGACATCCGGGAGGACGGCCGCCGGCTTCGCCTTGGTATAGATAAAATAGGTATCCGGCTTAAACTGCCCCCCTTTCAGGTCATCGAGCTTCAGCTTGTAACCATACTGCCTGCGGTAGGAAAGATGCCGGTAAAGCTCCGTATTTTTCCGCTCCGCAAGGCGGATCTCCATGTCGCTGAGCTCATCCTCCGGATAACACGGAACCTCGAGGATATATCTCGCCGGCTCATGGATATGATAAAAGAAATCCTCGTTCCCGCCGCCGGTATAAGTAAAATAGTTGATATACCAGTCAATATCCCGGATCTTGTCGACAGCGCTTGAGATCTCCTCGAGGAGCGCTTCCTTCCGCCCGTTCAGGGCTGGAAGCAGTTTATCGACGCTGCCGTCTTTTATGACCGGCTCGATCTCCTCCAGGGAAAGCCCGAAGCTCTGCAGATATTTGATCCGGTCGACGATATGGAACTGCTTATAGGAGTAATACCGGTACCCCGTCGCCTCATCCGTAAAGACCGGCTTCAGGATGTCCTCGCGGTCGTAGTAGCGGAGCGTCTGGGTCGATACCCCCAGGAGCTTCGCCGTTTCACCGATCGTATAGAGTTCTTTCATCGTTGTACCCCCGTTACAAACCTTATCCTAAGTATAAGCTTTTTTCAGTCCGGTTGCGCGTCCGCGTCCCCTGCTGCGGACGTCGGCGGCCCGCAGCGAGCGTTTTCGCTTCTTTGTTTGTCAGGCCGCTTATACAAGCGGCTGTTAAGAGCGAAAACACGAGCGGGGCGCCAGGCGCCGGTGACGCCTGTTTGGCGCCGACCGGAGCGAAGCGGAGACGGGAACCGCAAAAGGGGATGCGGCGCGTTAATGCACATCGAGATACTTCAGTACGCCCTTCCGCTCAAACTTCTTCGGCGTCCAGCCTTCCCGCCGCTTCGCAAAAGCCGCCCCGACTTCCTCCGGACTGCATTTTTCCCCGCGGATGCCGACGACATTGACAGATCTCTTATACACGTTGATCTCGATGAGGTCGCCGTCTTCGATGAGGCCGATGTTCCCGCCATCGGCAGCCTCCGGAAGGAGATAACCCACGCAGGGACCTCTCGATGCGCCCGAGAAACGGCCGTCTGTCACAATCGCAGTCGAAAGCGCGAGCTTCGGCTTGTTGCAGATCGCGTCGGTAGCTTTGAGCATCTCCGGCATACCCTTGGCCTTTACACCGACATAGCGGACAATGACCACCTCGCCGGGCTGCACGATGTCGCGGTAGATCGCGTCCACCGCGCTTTCCTCATCGTCAAAGACTCTCGCCTTTCCGGTAAACTCATACATCGACTTATCGACCGCGCAGTGCTTCATGACCGCGCCGCCCTCGGCGATGTTTCCTTTCAGGATCGAGACGCCGCTGTCCGGATCTGCCGGATCGTCTGTGGACCGGATGATATCGCGTACGGTCATGTGCATGTTCGCCATCATCTCGTCCGCGCGGCGGAAGTAACCGTTTTGCTTCAGCATTTCCAGGTTCTCCCGGACCGTATGCCCCGTCACCGTCATGAGGTCCAGGTTCAGATGATCTTTCAGCTCCAGCATGATCCTGGGGATGCCGCCCGCGAACCAGAAGTACTGCGTCGGCCAGGTGCCGGCGGTAAGGATTTTCGTAAGCAGCGGGATGTCCCTCGTATACTCTTCAAAGTCGTCATGGGTAATCTCAATGCCGGCCTCCCGCGCGATCGCCGGAAGGTGCAGCACTGCGTTCGTGGAGCCGCCGATCGCCGCATGGACCTTGATGGCGTTGATGAACGCGTCCTTACAGAGGATGTCCGAAGGGCGCAGGCCCTCTTTCACCATTTCCACGACTCTTTCACCCGCGTCGGCTGCAAGCTGCAGCTGCCAGTTGCTTCCCGCAGGTGCGACCGCAGAACCCGGAAGCGCAAGTCCCAGCGCCTCCGAGAGGCACTGCATCGTGCTCGCGGTAACCATGTACTGGCAGGCGCCCCAGCTCGGGCAGGCATTGCACTGTACATAACGCTGCTCTTCTTCCGTCATCTTTCCCTCGGAAACGCGCAGGTTCGTCTCATAGCAGGAGTCCGCCGAGATAAAGCCCGGACCTGCTGCCATGGAGCCTCCCGGGATATGGATCGCCGGGATATCGAGGCGCGCGATCGCCATGAGATGGCCCGGGGTCGCCTTATCACAAGAGGACGAGGTCACCAGTCCGTCGTAGCCCGAAGCCATGGCGTGGATCTCCGTCATGCCCGCGATCATGTCACGGGAGATCAGCGAATAGTTCATCCCGCGGTGCCCGGTCGCGACGCCGTCACAGATATCCGTCACCGTATAGACGGACGGCATGCCCTGGGACGCGTAGACGGAGTTTCTCACAGACTCCGCCACCATGTTTAAGTGTTTGCTTCCGGGATGGCTGTCCCCATAGGTCGTATCGATCAGGATCTGCGGCTTCGGAAGGTCCGAGAGCCTTGCGCCCTTACCCATCCATAAGGGATCCACCTCCGGTCCCATCTTTCTCACAAACTGGCTGTTCAGCATGACTGGCTCCTTTTAAATATGACTGTTCTTTCTACGCCCGATTCACCATGTAGATGCTTAAGATGATCATGGCGGAACCGATCAGGATCGTCGGCGTCGCGGGCTCATGCAGGATGAGGATGCCCGCGAAGATGCCGATCACGTTCTGCAGGATCGCGAAGATCGAGACCGACAGCACCGACAGGTACTTGTATCCGTAATTCACAAGGACGTGCGCCGCCGCGGAGCTTAAAACCGCGAGCAGGACAAACGACGCGACAAACTCCGGATGGCTCAGGGCATCCGTATAGACGCTTAAGTCGCCGTGGTTTCGTATCAGCGAGGTCAGCGTGAACGTGATCATGCACACGAGAAACACCGCCCAGGTCCGCTGCAGCGTGCTGAAGCCCTCCGCCGCCTTACGATTGGCCGTCCGGTAAAGCCCGGTAATGATGACCGCCAGGATAAGAATGACGGCGCCCGCAGGGTGCACATAGCCCATCTGCTGCCCCTGCGCTGTGATCAGCAATATACCCGCGACAGCGACCAGACTGTAGAAGATCTGCCGCTTTGTCGGATACTCTTTCAGGAGGAGCGCCGCAAAGGCGATCGAGGAGATCGGGGTCGTTGCCGTGATCATGCTCGCGAAGCTGGCATTGGAAAGCTTGATCCCATAGCCTTCGCCAAAGTAGATGAGCGGCTCCGTGACAGCCATCAGCACAAGCGCCGGGAAAACGCTTTTATGAATACTGAAGCGTTCTTTCTTCACAAGCATTATGATGCTTAAGATCGCAAATGCCGTCAAAAACCGGAAGGTCAGCAGGATCTCCGGATCCGCGACCGAGACGGCGATCCTTGTGAGGATGTTGCTGATCCCCCAGAAGAAGTTGCCGAGCGTCACGGCGGCGTAAACCCTGAACATGTTTTCATTCGTTCCGGCTTGTTCTCCGCCTGCTTTTATGCGTTTGTCATTCACCTTGCGCTGGTCGTGATTCATAAGAAATATCTCAAATCACCGGAAGCGGCATAAAGCCGCTTTCGGGATTGTACGCATTCGTCAAATCTCCGTTCGCAAGCGACGTCGATTTTCCTCATTGCAGATACAAATAACGGGTATGCCTGCATCATGCCACAAGCATATCCGTCTGTCAATCATCCCGTTTTCGCGGGACCTGTTTTATTTGTTAAAACCGTTTTAACATCAGATGAAAGTAAACTCTGTGCCGATCCCCGCCGCCTGCGCTTTGCGATAAAGGCAGACCGCCATGGAGAGGTCCTGAATCGCCATGCCGACCGTATCATAGACCGTGATCTCCGTATCATTCTCACGGCCCGGCTTCTTTCCGAGGATGATCTCGCCGATCTCCGCGTGGATATCCTCTTTCTTCAGGTATCCTTCGGCAATGGCATGATAGGTTTCACCCCGCGCCGACGCCTCTTCGACCGAGTCGTTGACGACCTTTGCACCCTGAAGCACGTCCGCGTAAAGCTCCTGCTTGGACGGGTTGTCCGCGCCGATCGCCGTCACGTGGGTGCCCGGCTTCAGCCATTCCTTTCTGATGACCGGCCCCTTCTTCGCAAGGGTGACGGAAACGATGATATCCGCGTTCCGCGCGCCCTCCTCCGGCGTCTCACAGCTGTGGAAACGGATCTTCGGGAAGTCCGGCTGCATTTCCCGGATAAATGCCTCGTTTTCACCTTCCGTCCAGCCGAAGACCCAGACGTCCTTCAGGTCACGGATACGCGCGGTCGCCCGGAACGCTGCCTTGCCGATCCGGCCCGCGCCGTAAGCAAAGTAAGAAGCGGCGTCCTTACGGGCCAGGCAGTTGTTGGCGATCGCGGCGCCTGCCGCGGTACGGAGGTTGCGGATGTAGTTTCCTTCCATGATACAGGAGCAGTCGCTCGTCTCCGCGTCAAAAAGATAGACCAGGTTAAAACCCGGGAGCATGCCCTTCGCGATGTTTTTATCAAATCCTCCCGAAGAGGACTTCATAGCGAAAAATCCCGCTTCCTCGTCGAGGCAGAACTTATAGTCGAACATCTCATTGCTTCCCGGCTTGAAGAGGTCCACGATCGGCGCGTGCACCACCTTGCCGCTGCTGAAGGAAGCATAGCCTGCTTCCACCGCCTTATAGATCTCATCGAGGTCGATCAGCTTTCCGACGTCTTCGTTGCTCAGTAATAAAGTGCTCATTGTTTTCCTTTCCTGACTGTTCATTTATCCCGTAATATGTTTCTGCCAATGCTGCCCTGCGCTTTCAGCCTCAGGCCTTCTTTGCAAGAAGCTCCGCAAGGACTGCATTGTTTACGTTGCCTCCAGAAATCATGCAGACATTTTTCTTTCCCTGCGGCGCCTTCCCGGAAAGAAGCCCGGCGAGCGCGCAGGCACCGGAGGGCTCCACGACCATCTTGGTCCTCTGCATAAGGAGAAGCGTCGCCCGGGCGATCTCCTCGTCGCTGACCGTGATCACCTCATCCACGTACTTTGAGACTGCTGCAAATGCCAGCGGTCCCGGCGCGTCTCCCGCGAGCCCGTCCGCCATGGAATACCGCCGTTCGATCTTCGTAATCTTCCCCGCAGCCAGCGACGCGCTCATGCAGTTCATGGTTTCAGGCTCCACGCCGATGACTTTTGTCTGCGGCGAAAGGCTCTTCACCGCGGTCGAAACGCCCGACATCAGGCCCCCGCCGCCGACCTGGACATAGACCGTGTCCGCGTCCGGCAGGGTCTCCATGATCTCGAGGCCTGCCGTGCCCTGGCCCGCCATGATATACGGATCCTCCACGGGATCGACGTAAAAGATGCCGTTTTCTTCCGCAAATGCCTTCGCCATCGGGAAGACATCCGCGCCGGTCTTTCCGTGCTGGGTGATGTGTCCGCCGTAGGACCGGCAGGCCTCGACCTTGGAGGGCGTCGCGGTCTCCGGCATATAGACATAGGCATCGATCCCGAGCGCTTTCGCCGCGTAGCATACCGCCTGCGCGTGGTTGCCGGAAGAATAGCAGCATACACCCCTCGCTCTTTCCTCATCCGTCAGTGACAGTATGCGGTTAAACGCTCCCCTCGTCTTAAAGGAGCCTGTCTTCTGCAGGTTCTCACACTTGAAGAAAACAAAGTCCCCCGCGATCCGGCTGATGCTCTCCGAACCGATGAGCGGTGTTTCATGCACATAGCCGCCGATCCTCTTTTTCGCTTCCCATATATCACTGATCCCGATCATTTTTCCTCCTAATTGTTTAGTA
>JAFTBX010000002.1 GCA_017455005.1 Lachnospiraceae bacterium
GAGGCATGGACATTATTTTCGTAACTACCGCAAATACAGACGAAGAGGCAAGAGAACTGCTCAGACTGTTCAACATGCCTTTTGCGAAGTAAGGAGGGGCATCAGAAATGGCAAAAACTTCCATGAAAATCAAGCAGCAGCGTCCTGCTAAGTTCTCCACCAGAGCTTACAACAGATGCAAGATCTGCGGAAGACCTCATTCTTACCTCAGAAAGTATGGCATATGCCGCATTTGCTTCCGCGAGCTCGCATACAAGGGCGAGATCCCGGGCGTCAAGAAGGCAAGCTGGTAAAACGAGCTAAGGCCGGATCGATCCGGACAGACGGACGGTGGAAAGCTTGCTTTCCATCGGACGTATGAACGGGTCGAGGCCCAGCGTAAGCTGGGCAGGCGGCTGAACTTGTTCAGGCGCCGGGAGCCGGCTTTGTATAACGGGCCGCAATGCGGCATGAGGAAAAAAGCCACGCGAACGGACGTGAGCGGGGCGATTTCCGAATGTCAGCAGGATCGCGGGAGCGCGAAGCGCGGAGCGATCCGTATACACCAAATACTTTAACCGGTGTATGCGGGATTGCGGAGCGATCCGTATAAGGCCAAAACACAAATGGATATCACATTTAGGAGGAAAAGAAAAATGAGTGATCCAATTGCTGATATGCTTACAAGAATCCGTAATGCAAATATGCGTAAGCATGACACCGTAGATGTTCCCTCATCCAAGATGAAGCTGGCAATCGCCAACATTCTCGTTGACGAGGGTTATATCGAGAAGTACGAGCTTGTTGACAACGGCAACTTCAAGGACATCAGAATCACCCTGAAGTACACTGCCGGCAAGGCTGAGAGAGTTATCTCCGGTCTGAAGAGAATCTCCAAGCCGGGTCTGCGTGTATACGCTGGCAAGGAGAACATGCCGAAGGTGCTTGGCGGTCTCGGAACAGCGATCGTATCCACCAACGAAGGCGTTATCACCGACAAGGAAGCCCGCAAGAGAGGCGTCGGCGGTGAAGTTCTCTGCTACATCTGGTAATAAAGAATCTGAAAACGATCGGAACAAAATCCGGTCGACAATCTAAGAAAGGAGACATACTCATATGTCACGTATAGGAAGAATGCCGGTTGCGATTCCGGCCGGCGTTACCGTTAAAGTTGAAGACGGCAACAAAGTGACAGTCAAGGGACCGAAGGGCGAGCTTTGCCGCACCTTTGCCCATGAGCTCACGATCGAGGAGAAGGACGGACAGATCATTGTCAGCCGCCCGAACGACCTCAAGAGAATCAAGTCACTCCATGGACTTACAAGAACCCTGATCAACAACATGATCATCGGTACCAACACCGGTTACGAGAAGGTCCTCGAGATCAACGGTGTCGGTTACAGGGCAGCCAAGCAGGGCAAGACACTTACCCTGAACCTCGGTTACTCCCATCCGGTAGAGATGGAAGATCCGGAAGGTATTGAGACCGTTTGCGATGGCCAGAACAAGATCATCGTCAAGGGCATCTCTAAGGAAAAGGTTGGCCAGTATGCAGCCGAGATCCGTATGAAGCGTCCGCCGGAGCCGTATAAGGGCAAGGGTATCAAGTACGCTGATGAGAAGATCAGACGCAAGGTCGGCAAGACAGGTAAGAAGTAATCTAAGGAGAGTATAAGATGATTAACAAAGTATCAAAGAGCGAAATTCGCAAGAAGAAGCACGCAAGACTTCGTAATCGTATCTCAGGTACTGCTGAGAAGCCGCGTCTTAGCGTGTTCAGAAGTAATAATCATATGTATGCTCAGATTATCGACGATACTGTCGGCAACACTCTTTGCGCAGCTTCCACTCTGGATGCGGCAGCGAAGGACCTTGAGTATACAGACAACGTAGAAGCAGCAGCATTTGTCGGTAAGGCGATCGCCGAGAAGGCTCTTGAAAAGGGCATCAAGGAAGTAGTTTTCGACAGAGGCGGTTTCATCTACCATGGAAAGATCCAGGCGCTTGCAGATGCAGCACGCGAAGCCGGACTTGAATTCTAAGGGGGAGGTTAGTTATGAAGAGAGAAATGATCGATCCTAAGGCATTAGAATTGAGCGATAAGGTTGTAGCGATCAAGCGTGTATCCAAGACTGTCAAGGGCGGCCGTACCATGAGATTCCAGGCACTGGTCGTCGTCGGTGACCGTAACGGTCATGTCGGCGCTGGCATCGGCAAAGCAGCAGAAGTTCCGGAAGCTATCCGTAAGGGTAAGGAAGCTGCTACCAAGAACATGGTTACCATCCCGCTGGATAAGAACAACTCCGTTCCTCACGACTACACCGGCGTATTCGGAAGCGCAACCGTTCTTCTGAAGAGAGCTCCCGAAGGTACCGGCGTTATCGCCGGCGGTCCGGCACGTTCCGTTCTGGATCTGGCAGGCATCAAAAACATTCGTACCAAGGCACTTGGCTCCAACAACAAGGTCAACTGCGTACTTGCAACTCTGGAAGGTCTGAAGTCCATGAAGACTCCTGAGCAGTATGCGGCTCTCAGGGGCAAGACCGTAGGCGAGATTCTCGGTTAATAGGAGGTAGCGTAAGATGGCAGAAAAATTAAGAGTAACTCTTATCAAGTCTCCTATCGGTGCTGTACCGAAGAACAAAAAGACTGTCGCAGCACTGGGTCTTCGCAAGATCAATTCTACCAATGAGCTTCCCGATAATGCAGCCGTCAGAGGTATGCTGAGACAGGTGGCACACATGGTTAAAGTTGAAGAGCTTTGATCGAAGGAGGTAAAAGATGGAATTATCAAATTTAAGACCTGCTGAGGGTTCCAAGCATAAGGCTAATTACAGAAAAGGCCGCGGCCATGCATCCGGAAACGGTAAGACTGCGGGCTATGGCCACAAGGGACAGAAGGCACGTTCCGGCGCTCCGAGACCTGGTTTCGAAGGCGGCCAGATGCCGCTGTACAGAAGACTCCCGAAGAGAGGCTTCACCAACATCAACCGTGTTGATTATGCGGAAGTCAATGTAAGCACTCTGAACAGATTTGAAGACGGTGCTGTCGTTGATATTCAGACGCTCCTTGATGCGAAGGTCCTTAAGAAGACCCTCGGCGGAGTAAAAATCTTAGGCAGAGGAGAGCTCACAAAGAAGCTTACAGTGAAGGCAAACGCATTCTCGGAAACTGCTAAGCAGAAGATCGAGGCTTGCGGCGGTACCTGCGAGGTAATCTGATATGTGGAACCTTCTGAAAAATGCGTGGAAAGTAGTTGAAGTTCGTAAGAAGCTGATCTTCACATTTCTGATGCTTCTTGTCATCAGATTCGGTTCTGTACTTCCGATCCCGGGTGTGAACACAGGCTATTTCGCTAACCTGCTCAGCAACCTGAGCGACACGGACGCATTCGGATGGTTCAATGCAATGACCGGTGGATCCTTTTCGGATCTGTCGATCTTTGCGTTAAGCATTACACCCTACATCACATCATCCATCATCATGCAGCTGCTCACCATTGCGATTCCGAAGCTGGAAGAGCTGCAGAAAGATGGCGAAGAGGGGCGTAAGAAGATCGCAGAGTACACAAGATATGTCACCGTCGGTCTGGCTCTGATCGAGTCTACCGCGATGGCGATCGGCTTCGGCGGAAACGGTCTGCTCTATAACTTCAATGTTTGGAGCGTCCTGATCTGCGTAGTCTCCATGACAGCCGGTTCCGCACTTCTTATGTGGATCGGTGAGCAGATCACTGAGCATGGCGTTGGCAACGGTATCTCAATCGTACTGTTGTTCAATATCCTGTCCTCACTGCCGGATGATCTCAACGCACTGTATACGACATTTATCCGTAACGAAAACGTAGCGGTCGGAGTGGTTTCCGCAGTCATTATCATTGCCTGCATTGCGCTGTTAGTCGTATTCACCATCATTCTGAACGATGCAACGAGAAATATCCCGGTGCAGTACTCCAGAAAGATGCAGGGCCGGAGACTGGTAGGCGGCAACGCTACCAACATCCCGCTTAAGGTCAACACCGCAGGTGTCATTCCGGTTATTTTCGCGTCATCACTGTTGTCCATGCCGGCGATCATTTCACAGTTCTTTACTGTTGATTACTCAACGATCGGCGGAAGGATCCTGATGATGCTCAACTCCAATATGTGGTGCAGGGCAGCCTATCCGTGGGCGAACATCGGCCTTGTACTCTACATGCTGCTGATCATCCTGTTCGCTTACTTCTATACGAGCATTACTTTCAACCCGCTGGAAGTAGCGAACAACATGAAGAAAAACGGCGGCTTCATCCCGGGCATCCGTCCCGGCAAGCCGACCAGTGACTATCTGACCAGGATCCTGAACTATATCATCTTTATCGGTGCTGTAGGACTTTGCATCATCAGCTTTGTGCCGATTCTTGCATCAGGCGTCTTCGGTATCGGCAGACTTTCTTTCACCGGTACTTCACTGATCATTATCGTCAGCGTCGTACTTGAAACGATCAAGTCTATTGAGTCCCAGCTGCTGGTCAGAAACTACAAGGGATTCCTGAATGATTAACGGGAGGTACAGTATGAAGATAGTAATGCTTGGTGCACCCGGTGCCGGCAAAGGCACACAGGCGCTGAATATTGCGAAGCAGTACGGCATTCCGCACATCAGTACGGGAGACATCTTCAGAGCCAACATCAAGAACCAGACGGAACTTGGCATGAAGGCGAAGGAGTATATGGATAAGGGAGCGCTTGTTCCGGACGAGATCACGATCGGCATGCTCCTGGACCGCATCGCGGAGAGTGACTGCAAGAACGGTTTCGTTCTGGACGGCTTCCCTAGAACGATCCCTCAGGCAGAATCCCTGAAAGCGGCACTTCAGCTGCAGGACGCAAAGATCGACTATGCAGTCGACATTGAAGTTCCGGACGAGGTCATCACCACACGTATGTCAGGCAGACGCGCCTGCGTCAAGTGCGGCGGAACCTATCATATCGTCTACAATCCTCCGAAGAAGGAAGGCATCTGCGATAACTGCGGATCCGAGCTGGTTCAGAGAGCAGACGATAAGCCGGAGACGGTGATTGAAAGACTGAAGACCTACCATGAGATGACACAGCCGCTCATCGACTTCTATGCGAAGGAAGGCGTGCTCCATACCGTGGATGGTACGAAGGCTCCTGCAGAAGTACTGAAAGATATCCTGGGAGTGCTTGGCTGATGGTTACGATCAAATCTGAGCATGAAATTGAATTGATGAGAGCTGCGGGCCTGGCGCTTGCCACGGTCCACAAGCAGCTCGAGGAATATGTAAAGCCGGGCATCAGCACCTTTGAGCTGGACCGGATCTGCGAAAAGCTGATCCGGGGCTTGGGTTGCCTTCCTTCCTTTAAGGGATACGAAGGTTTTCCGGCTTCTGCATGCATCTCCGTCAACGAAGAAGTAGTGCACGGTATCCCTTCCAGGAACAGGATCCTGAGAGAGGGAGACATCGTTTCCATTGACACGGGAACTATTTACAAAGGATGGCAGTCCGACGCGGCAAGAACACATGCAGTCGGCAAGGTCTCCGGCGAAGCAAGAGACCTGATCGACCGCACGCGTCAGAGCTTTTTCGAAGGCATCAAGATGGCTGTTGCCGGCAATCATGTCAATGATATCGGCAGAGCAATCGAAGATTACATCAGTCCGTTTGGTTACGGCATCGTCGAAGATCTGGTAGGACACGGCATCGGGCAGGAAATGCACGAAGAGCCGGAGGTACCGAACTTCACCTGCGCCAGACGGGGCATGAAACTCAGAAAGAATATGACGATCGCCGTAGAGCCGATGATCAATCTCGGAACCTGGGAGGTAATCGAGGGCGGCAACGGCTGGACCTATGTCACGGCAGACGGCAAGTATTCGGCACACTATGAGAACACGCTTCTGATCCGCGAAGAAGAACCGGAAGTTCTTTCCCTTCTGCCGGAAGAGAAGAAGCTCTACGGAGTGAAATAGGGAGGTAAGAATGTCAAAAGCTGACGTTATCGAACTCGAAGGAACAGTAGTCGAGAAAAGACCGAACGCAATCTTTCTTGTCGAACTTGAAAACGGACACCAGGTACTTGCGCATATCAGCGGAAAGCTGCGCATGAACTACATCCGCATTCTTCCGGGCGACAAGGTCACCCTGGAGATGAGCCCGTATGATCTTTCCAAGGCGAGGATCATCTGGCGCGATAAATAAGTACCCATCAGGCCGCAGGTATTTAAGTCTGTACAGAAGAAATGCTTGCATTCTTTGAAACATTTTGATACAATATTACGGCAACTCTGTTCGGTGTATATATTTGCCGCTTACGGAAATTATATACACTGAACACTTTTGTGCGTCGCAACCAAAAAGGAGATTCGTTATGAAAGTCAGATCTTCAGTTAAACCTATATGCGAAAAGTGTAAGGTTATCAAGAGAAAGGGTATCATCAGAATTATCTGTGAGAACCCGAAGCACAAACAGAGACAGGGCTGATAAGGAGGAAGAACATGGCTCGTATTGCAGGTGTTGACCTTCCCAGAGAAAAGCGTGTTGAGATCGGACTGACCTACATTTATGGTATCGGTCTTACCTCATCCCAGCGTATCCTCAGGGAGGCAAATGTTGATCCTGATACTCGCGTCAAGGACCTTACTGATGACGAAGTAAAGAGAATCGCAGAAGTCGTTTCCGAGACTCAGATGGTCGAAGGTGACCTCAGAAGAGAGATCGCTATGAACATCAAGAGACTCCAGGAGATCGGCTGCTACCGCGGTATCCGTCACAGAAAGGGTCTGCCGGTTCGTGGTCAGAAGACCAAGACCAATGCTCGTACGCGTAAGGGTCCGAGAAAGACAGTTGCAAATAAGAAGAAGTAATTCTTCCACTTTTATATTCAGTATCCATGATTGACTGAGTAGTTTAAGTGATTTGCACCTTTTAAGCACAGTAATTAATTAGAAAGTAGGTTAGTTTGATATGGCAAAGAAAGTGTCAGCAGGCGCGAAAAAGGTAACTAAAAAGCGCGTTAAGAAGAACGTTGAACACGGACAGGCACACATCCAGGCATCTTTCAACAACACGATCGTGACTCTGACAGATGCTGCTGGCAATGCTTTATCATGGGCCAGTGCCGGTGGTCTGGGATTTAGAGGTTCAAGGAAATCTACTCCATACGCAGCACAGATGGCTGCAGAAACTGCTGTTAAGGCAGCTCTGGTACATGGTTTAAAGACAGTAGATGTTATGGTAAAGGGACCCGGTTCAGGTCGCGAAGCTGCGATCCGTGCTCTTCAGGCAGCAGGTCTGCAGGTTACAAGCATTAAGGATGTTACTCCGGTACCCCATAACGGTTGCCGTCCGCCCAAGCGTAGAAGAGTCTGATCTGGAGGTTAAAAATGGCAGTAGATAGAGTTCCTGTTCTTAAAAGATGCAGATCCCTTGACCTGGATCCTGTATATTTGGGAATTGATAAAAAGTCAAACAGAAAGTCTCAGAGACAGCAGAGAAAGCTTTCTGAGTACGGTTTACAGCTTCGTGAGAAGCAGAAGGCCAAGTTCATTTACGGCGTTCTTGAGAAGCCCTTCCGTAACTATTACGCAAAGGCTGAGCGTATGGAAGGCCAGGCTGGTGCAAACCTGATGACCATGCTTGAGTCCCGTCTGGACAACGTTCTCTTCCGTCTCGGTTGGGCTCGTACCAGAAGAGAAGCAAGACAGATCGTTGACCATAAGGCAGTTCTTGTCAACGGCAAGCAGGTCAACATTCCGTCCTACCTTGTAAAGGCAGGCGATGTCATCGAGATCAAGGAGAAGAAGAAGTCTTCCCAGCATTTCAAGGACATCATCGAGGTTACCGGCAGCCGTCTTGTACCGGAGTGGCTTGAGTCCGATAAGGAGAACCTCAAGGGCCGCGTGATCGAGCTTCCGAAGAGAGAAGCTATCGATGTTCCGGTTGATGAGATGCTTATCGTCGAGTTGTACTCCAAGTAATCGCTCCATAATATCTGAAACAGCGGAACATTTCAGGGAAGGAGGCCAGCGGAGACCGCTATTGCCGGTCACGCCGCGTAAACGCGCATGTTCGATTTTGAAAAACCAAACATTGAGATCGTTGAGATCTCAGAAGACAAAAAGTACGGCAAGTTTGTCTGTGAGCCGCTTGAGAGAGGCTATGGCATCACTCTGGGCAACTCACTCCGCCGGATCATGCTTTCATCTCTTCCGGGCACAGCTGTAAGCCGCATTAAGATCGACGGTGTACTCCATGAGTTTTCTTCGATCCCGGGCATCAAGGAAGATGTTACCGAGATCGTGATGAATGTAAAGGAGCTGGCTATCAAGAACAACAGCTCCGATGACCAGCCGAAGACGGCATACATTGAAGCTGCCGGGGAGGGCGTGGTCAGAGCCTCTGATATTCAGGTAGACAGTGATCTTGAGATCATGAACCCGGATCAGGTGATCGCTACGTTAAGCGGTCCGGAAGCGAAGCTCAATATGGAGCTGACCATCGTCAACGGCCGCGGCTATGTCGGTGCAGACAAGAACAAGTCTGACGACGCGCCGATCGGCAGCATCGCCATCGATTCGATCTTCACACCGGTAGAGCGTGTGAACATGACTGTCGAGAACACCCGTGTCGGTCAGCAGACAGACTACGACAAGCTTACACTGGATGTGTATACCAACGGAACGATCGAGCCTGACAGCGCTGTCAGTCTTGCGGCAAAGGTACTGAGCGAGCACTTAAGCCTGTTCATCGACCTTTCTGAAGACTCCAAGAGCATCGAAGTCATGATCGAAAAGGAAGATGACGAGAAGAGCAAGGTTCTCGAGATGAATATCGATGAGCTTGAGCTTTCCGTCCGTTCCTACAACTGCTTGAAGAGAGCAGGTATCAACACCGTAGAGGAGCTTTGCTCCAAGACGCCGGATGATATGATGAAGGTACGCAACCTCGGCCGCAAGTCACTCGAAGAAGTACTTGCCAAGCTGAAGGAGCTGGGACTTTCACTCAATGATCAGGAAGAGGCGTAAGTTACGGTTTAATTTAAGGCTTATCCCATTGATAAGACCACAGGCACAATAGGAGGAAAAACCAATGGCAATGTACAGAAAACTGGGCAGAACATCTTCCCAGAGAAAAGCACTGATGAGAAACCAGATCACAGCTCTGCTGTATCATGGACACATCATCACAACCGAAGCAAGAGCAAAGGAGATTCGTAAGAAGGTCGAGAAGATCATCGCTCTTGCAGTCAGAGAGAAGGACAACTTTGAGGAAGTAACCGTTCAGGCCAAGGTCGCTAAGAAAGATGACCAGGGCAAGCGCATCAAGGAAGTCAAGGAGATCGACGGCAAGCAGAAGAAGGTCACTGTCTACGAGGAAGTCGCTAAGACGATCAAGAAGGACAAGCCCTCCAAGCTGCATGCAAGACGTTACATCCTGAGCGTTCTTTATGATGTGACTGAGGTTCCGACCAAGGCTGCAGGCCGCAAGGCTGCCACCAAGAAGGTTGACCTTGTCAACAAGATCTTCGACGAGTACGGCGCAAAGTATGCTTCCCGTAACGGTGGTTACACCCGTATCGTCAAGATCGGTCAGCGTAAGGGCGATGGCGCTATGGAAGTGCTGATCGAGCTGGTATAAGCTGATTATCTGATTTATAACTGTACAAAGAAGATCCCGCAGACGATTATCTGCGGGATCTTTTTAATATGATAGTGCAAGATGTTTGATTCAGGACAGCTTTGCGCCGCGCAGCGTTGTGAACTGAAGACCTTCCTCTTCGTATATGTCGAAGGTACCAGTGACAGTGACCTCGTCTCCGTCCTTGGGGTAGTCTTCGGGATACTGATAGTCATCCGTCAGGATGAATTCGATGCCCTGCGCGCAGCATGCCGTAGCATCCTGGATGATGCAGGCATTATAGAGTTTGCCGGTCGACTCGTCATAGAAGGAGGAGTAGGTGCCGGTCATACGGATGACCTTGCCGATGAAGTCTTCCGGGTAGTACATGATCTCGTAGACCTGCGAGTAGACCATCACAGAGTTGAGCCGCGTCAGGTCGACATCAATGCCTTCTTCAGGATTGGAGACAAGCGCGGCAAGTTCGTCCGGATCCGTGATAATGACATTATCCGGGTTGTCGGCGGCATAGGCCGGGTCATCGGGATTCATCGCCGCAAGTGCCATCGGATCGCCGATGTCAGAACCGTAGTTTTCATCGGCGGCAAGGGACTCCGATTCTGCGAGAATATCAAAACCATCCGGACCGTTGATCCCTTCTGAGTAGTCGGTACCATCGGAGTCGGATGTTATACCCAGAGCGGATATCGTTTCGTCTTCTCCGGCTGTCGTCGAATCGGAGATGCTGATTTCAACTGAGGATGCACCCGCTGCCGCAGATTCTGATGCCGCGGCTTCCATGCCTGCCTGGAGTACATCGCTGACGCCATTGCCGGAGCTTTGCGCGTGTGCTGTCCCCGTGGACGAGGCAGCGTCTGTACCGCCGCAGGCAGTCAGGATGCAGACCATGGCTGTAAGCACCAGGAATACTGTATGGCAGGTGTGTTTTCGATTGATAGATCTTTGTTTCATCATATTCGCTCCCTTGGCTGTGAATGCAAGCCGGGACGACTCTGAAGGAGAATTATGTTCGTTTCAGGGCAGCACCGATGATCCAGCAGAGGAAGAAAACAACTACTTCGACCGCAACGATCGTGGAACCTACCGGCGTATCCGCCAGGATCGACGTCACCATGCCGGTAAAAGCAGAGACGACGGAAAGTACCGCGGAGCAGATCGTGACATGGAGAAAACTCCGGAAGATCCGCATCGATGAGAGGGCCGGGAAGATCACGAGCGCCGAAATCAGTAATGATCCGACCAGGTTCATGGCCAGCACGATGATCACGGCCGTGATGACGGCAATCAGCAGGTTGTAGTGATCCGCATCTGTACCGGACGCCATGGCGAAGTTCTCATCAAATGTCACAGCAAAGATCCGGTTATAACACAGGATGAAAATGACGCAGACGATGATGGAGAGGACGACGCAGAGGACAACTTCTCCTTTTGTCAGCGTCAGGATCGATGTGGAGCCGAAAAGCGTACTGCAGACATCTCCCGAAAGGTTGGAAGAAGTCGGAAAAACGTTCATCAAAAGATAACCGAAGGCAAGCGCTCCGACCGAGATCATGGCAATCGCAGCATCGCCGCGGATCTTGGCGTTCTGTCCGGTACGAAGCAGCAGGATGGCGCTGAGGATGGTCAGCGGCAGGACGATCAGCATGTCGTTACTGACATGAAGTACGCTTGCAATCGCGATCGCCCCGAATGCCACATGGGAAAGTCCGTCACCGATAAAGGAAAAGCGTTTGAGTACAAGGGTGACGCCGAGCAAAGAAGAGCAGAGCGCGATCAGGATGCCTACGATCAGCGCATAACGGACGAAGGGGAACTGGAGATACATCATCAGTTTAGTCAGCATTGTCAGCACCTCCTTCTGCTTCCGCATGCAGGCTTTCATGGATCAGGGCGTCTGCCTCACCTGCATTGACGATATATTGGCGGCCGGTCTCGCTTTGGAGATAGGCGTCTGTCGTACCGAAGAAATGGCTGCTTCCGATGTGCAGGATGTGGGTTGCATTGCGCACAGAAGCTGCAATGTCGTGGGAAATCATGATGATGGTGATTCCTTCCCGGTTCAGATCCCGGATCAGGTTGTACATCTCCGCTGTTACCTTGGGGTCGAGGCCCGCAACCGGCTCATCAAGAAGCAGAAGCTTCCTGGTGGCACAGAGCGCCCTTGCAAGCAGTACACGCTGCTGCTGACCGCCCGAAAGCGTGCGGTAGCTGCGGTCTGCAAACTGTGAGATGCTCATGCGCGCCATATTTTCTTCAGCCAGCTGCTTTTCTTCATGGTTGTAAAACGGACGGAATCCGAGACGCCCCTGGCAGCCGGAGAGGACGATCTCCCGGACGGAAGCGGGAAAGTCCCGCTGTACGGTCGTTTGCTGCGGAAGATATCCGATCTCATTTGCCGTGAGCCCGTCGCCGAAAGTGATGATTCCGCCGATGGGGGAAATGAGATGCAGCAAAGTGCGCATCAGCGTGCTTTTACCGGAACCGTTTTCACCGACGATGCAAAGATAGTCGCCGGCATTAATCTCAAAGTTGAGATTACTCAGAATGGCCTGGCCTTCGTGACCGATGCTTAAGTTTTGAACGGATAAGAGTGGCATAGCAGTATTGTCCTGTGAGTGAATGACCGGATATGCCGGCATTCAGGTATTTTGTAAAAATGCTTCAATGGCGGAATGCCTGTTGCTTAGTCCAGAGCTTCCTTCAGTACTTCGAGGTTATTCTCCATGGCGCTGAGATAGGTCATGCCGCCGGCGGCGTCCTGTGCCGTGATGGACTGGAGTGAGTTCATTGTGAGGACCTTCTGGTCTTTAGATGCGGTGTTCTGTACGATGGTCTCCGCGATACGGTGATCCGGTCCTTCGATTGTGAGAATGCAGGGAAGGCCGAGCTTGTCAAGCTTTCCCGCAAGGAAGGTCACGGTCTCAAAGCTGGCTTCTGTTTCCGCGGAGCAGCCGACAAAGGCGGCATAGTAGTCGAGGCCATAGTCTTCCGTCATGTAGCGGAACGGGAAGCGGTCACCGAAGAGCAGCGTATGATAGGTGCCTTCGGAAACGGCGCCGCGGTACTGTTCATCCAGTGCTTCCAGTTTCTTACCGTAGGAGTCAGCATTGGCAGCATAATCCGCAGCATGATCCGGATCCAGCTCTGAAAGGGCATTTGCGATGCTTTCACAGCAGAGCTGTGCGTTATTCAGTGACAGCCAGACATGCTCGTCGTATTCGACCTCACCATGCTCATGGTGATGCTCTTCATGATCATAGCCTTCTTCAGCTTCGTGATTGTGGTGCTCATCTTCCTGCATGCCTTCCACGATCTCTTCTTCGCGCACCCGGTCTCCAAGGATATCCATCAGGTTTAAAACGACCATATCCGGGTTGACCGCTTCTTTCAGCGCGTCATCGACCCATTCGTCCGATTCACCGCCGACATAGATGAAAAGGTCACAGGTGGAAATATCGACCATGTCTGAAGCCGTCGGCTGATAGCTGTGCAGATCAACGCCCGCGTCAATAAGGAGTCTGAGATCCGCCTCAGCCGGATTATCGCCGAGGACTTCGCGCGTCCAGTCATACTCCGGGAAGATCGTTGTAACGACACTGAGCCGGTCGGAGGATACTGCGGCATCCGGGGCGGACGCAGGGGCGGAGGCGGAGGATCCGCATGCAGTGAGTGCGATAAGGCAGGCGATGGTTGCGGCAAATAATGACAGTTTATATTTCATGGAACAGGTCAGCCTTTCGAATGATGTCAATGCAGACGGAACTGCAGGTTTAATAGATTGATGGCAGGAGAGTGCCGGTGCCTTAAGACCGGCTTCATGCGTGGATCCTGACCGGCGTCTGTGAACTACCTGAGGCACACTTCTCACATAGGCCGTAAAAGACCGTTCGGAGCGGGTTGAGGACAAAATGATGATGCTCCATCAGATGTGCCTGAATGCTTTCAAGCTCCTCGCAATGCAGATGGATGAGCGCGCCGCATTTCTCGCATTTGCAGTGAAAGCAGGTCTCCTCTGTACAGTGGGAGGCTTCGCCGATATATTCATAGCAGGCGGGCGTGTTGGCGTCGATGATATATTTATTTACGAGGCCTTCGTCAACCATTCGGTCCAGCTGTCTGTAGACGGTGGTCATACCGATTGGATAGCCCTGGGCATGGAAATACGCGCAGACATCATTGACCGTAAAATGCTGTCCGGGAATTGACGCAAAATAGGTGAATAGTGCTTCCCGCTGCTTGGTTTTATATTGTGTTCTGGTGCTCATAACAGAAACTCCTTTTGCCAATATGAAAACGATTTTCATTTTAATAAAACCGAATTCATTAGTCAATAGATTTGAAAATTGTTTTCAAATTACAACATGCATTTTGATGAATCAGGAGATTTATGGGTATGTCGATTATACGTCGTTGGATGAAATCAGAATGCGAATATGTTATCAGAAAAAAACATAATAAAAACAACAAATATAAATATATTATGATAATATATTAACATGCCTATTGCAAGTCAGTTATGTCGGCGGCTGGATGTTCATTCATAACCGCTGCATTCTAATATCTTAGGACTTTTATCTTTCTGATTCCTTCGCGCGAAGGTCCGTGATGCCATAGTTCAATGCAGTCCTTGATCAGGATATATCATACTCCCGGGGCAAAGAAATGGATCAGGACCAGGATACATCCGAAGAGCGATGTCCTTCTTCTTACTGTATAAGTGATAAGCCGGTTCGAAATGCTTGTGTATGATAAAGAAGCAACCAACAAAATGACAGGCAGAAAGCCTCACTATTCCGTGATAAATCACGATTTACACTCTGAGGATTGACAAGTTCGTGATGTTAGTGTATACTGTGCTTATTAGATAAGCACAGTTGAGGAGGCTGTAGAAAATGAATGTGATAGTTTCCAATTCGTCTGATGTTCCTTTGTATGTGCAGATCAAGGAACAAATAAAGGACGCTATCTTAAAGGGCGAGTTAGATGACGGAGAGCTGTTACCGTCTATCCGGAACTTTGCAAACGATGTTCAGGTAAGCGTCCTGACGATCCGCCGTGTCTATGATGAATTGGAGAAAGAGGGC
>JAFTBX010000094.1 GCA_017455005.1 Lachnospiraceae bacterium
ACGGACAGGAGTCCGTTCTGTACCGGCATGCCTGTCGCGGGATCGAGGATGTGGTGATAGGTCACACCGTATTGTTCAAAATATCTTTCATAAATGCCGGCAGTGACCGCGGAGCAGTCGTCAAGCTCCAGGACCGTATCTCCGACCCCGCTCTCGCTGCGCGGGTCACGGACCGCAATGCGGAAGGGACTGCCGTCCGGCTTTTTACCGATGCAAAACACATTGCCGCCGAGGTTGATGATTGCGCTCGTCACGCCGTGCAGCTGCATATTTTCCTTAATCCCGTCGGCGATAAAGCCCTTTGCCACTGCGCCGACGTCAATGCGCACGCGTTCATCGTCCGCGACAAACGCCGTCACAGGATCACTCTCCACATGCCATCCGTCGCCAGCCACTTCCGAAAGCGCCTTTGCGAGCGCCTCCTTATCGGGCACCTGCTTTTTCTCCTTAAAATCCCAAAGGAGCGTCACCGGACGGATCGCTGGCTCTAAAGCGCCGCCGCTTAAATCACGGAACTCTTTCGAAGTCTCCAGCAGCCGGACCGTCAGCGGCTCGATCTCCACGCGGTTCGTCTCCCTGTGGTTAATGCGGTAGATGTCGGAATCTTCGTTGTTATAGTCCAGCAGCGCGTCATAGGCGCTGAGCGCGTCAAGCGCCGCATTCATCGCATCCTCACCGCCGCCCTCGTAGATCGTCAGCTCGCAGAAGGTATCCAGGAGATACGTATCGCGCGTGATGGGGTAGCCGCCGGTCTTCGTGTCTTTTTCCGAAGAGGTGCAGGCGGTTAAAAAAGATAAGGCAGTGATACATATCAAAGTCACTATGCCAAGCAACCGACGGTTGTGCCCGTGAAATATACCAGGGCAGGGCGTCGGCCCGCAGCGACGATTTTTGCTTCCTTGTCTTGCTAAAAGAATCATTCACTCATAAGTGCAAAAATCGGAGCGGGAGGGTTTCCCTGCCCGGTATATTTCCGGGCGCCCTCTCATAGTCCAATCTTCGCCATTTTTCTTACAGCCGTATCGTTTTGAGCGCCGCCTTCAGGATCTCCTCCGTGGTCATGCCCTCTTCGAGTACGACCGCGCCGACTGCGCGTCCTGCTTCCATGCGGGTATAGCCGAGCATGGTCAGGGCATCGATTGCCTCCGCCATAGGACCGGCGGAGCTGCCGGCTGACGAGGAGGAAAAACCTCTGAGATCCGCATTCAGGTCGCCGGAGTATGAACCGCCGATGGTTCCGATCTTATCCTTCAGATCAAGGATGACACGCTCGGCAGTCTTCTTGCCGATGCCCTGCGCGGACGAGATCGCCTTTGCGTCACCGGTCATGATCGCCATTCTTAAGTCATCCGGCTTCAGCGCCGAAAGGATCGCCAGCGCGCCCTTCGGTCCGATGCCGTTCACGCTGATCAGCTGCGTGAACATTTCCCTGTCTTCCATGTACAAAAAGCCAAAGAGGCTCTGATCGTCCTCTTTGACCGAATGGTATGTATAAATGCGGACTTCCGTGCCGACCGCCGGAAGCTCGCCGAGCACGGTTGCCGGGACCCAGATCCCGTAACCGACGCCTGCGGCCTCCACGACGATCATGCCGTCCATGATCTCGCTCAGGGTGCCGTGTATGTATTGAATCATATGTACTCCTGGTCTGTCTCGTCGCAACTGCAGACTGCCGGCCTGTGAAGCGAGCTGGAACGGCGATGCTCAAGCTGTGAAGAATGACCGTACTGACCGATCCTCTGGCCCCGAAGGGGAACACGAGGTCGGGCATAGGTCAGGCGAACAGTTGAGCAAGCCGCCCGCGAAGCTTCAGAAAAGACGGCTGGCGCAGTTGCGTGGGCACATGTTCATGTCATTCGAATTAGTACGGCGGTACCGGGGTCGGACGCGCCGGATCGAAGATCGCGGACACATCGTCAAAGAGGTCGTTCATGCGGCCCTTGCCCTGGCTGATGTCGATCCACATGTTGTAGCCGTCCAGCGCACGTCTGCCCTGACGCAGGTAGTCATCGCCGATCTGCACCCAATACTGGGAGGAGTCAACATTGGCAAAATAACGGAATCCGGCATCGTAAAGGTAGTTAAAACGCTCGTTGGAATGCGTGTAATTGTGCCAGTCGGCAACGTCCGCGCCCTTCGGGTAGATGATAATGTCGCAGCCCTCGCCGGTTGCTTCCTTGATCAGGGAATCGACGTTCTTCTCCCAGCGGTTGGTGTCCGTGCGGAAGCTCGTCATGTCGATCGTGCCCATGTCGCGGTGACCCCAGCTGTGGGAGGAAAGCTCGTAGCCGTCGTCGACCAGCGCCTTCAGCACCTTGACTGCTTCCTTGCGGTCCTCTTCGATGTTCGGGTTCGGCGTCATGGCAGAACCGTAGCCGACAGCATTTTTATCAAATCCGGGCTCGTAGGTCTCGTCGGTACGGTATCCGAGGATGCCGTTGTAGCCGGTGAAAGCAATGATTGCCTTGGATCCGTGGTAAGAGAAGTCCGGATGCTCGTCGATGAAGTGATCGAGGATCGGGACCAGGTCGTAGTCACCGACGTCTTCTGTTCCGTCGGTCTTGATGATATGGGTCGTCGGGCGTCCGTCCTCACCGACGATCATCTTGTCGGCAAATCCGCCGCCGACCATGTACTCATAGTAGCAGACGTCGTCCTCGGACATGACCATGCCCTTCTTGCCCGGCGGGAGCATGATGTCCTGCTCCACCATCTTCTCCGTGCCGTCGTCCTGCTTTTCCATGCGCGCCATGTCATGCATGCCGACCAGGACGAAGCCCTTGTCATAAAACGCCTGGAGCATCTTTTCGAACTCCGGGATCGTAGTCATCAGGCTGTTGTAGCCGTCCGCCTGCTTGCCCCACTTGGAGGAGTCCAGCGCATTGGCGGGATCCGGCATCAGGATATGGAAGAAGACGTGCGTGATCTCGTGGAGATCCTGGCGGACCAGCGTCGTCTTGATCTCCTCATACTCAGCCACGGCCATCTGGGCTTCTTCGTTGTTTTCGTAATCCGTCTCGTTCTTTAAAAGCTCGATCGCGCCGTCATAGTCATACTGCGTCGCAAGCATCGCCGCACGCTCGATGACTGCTTCTGCCGCTTCCGTCTCCGGCTCCGCGGCGATCGACTCTTCGATGGAAGCCTCGATGCTCTCTTCGATGGACGCGCTCTCCGCCTCGGATGCCTTTTCCGAAGCCTTGACGGAACCGCGCCTTGCAAGCGCACGGATGCCGAAGATCAGCAGGATCAGCGCCAGTAAGGCTGCCGCCAGCATAACGATCATACGCGGGTCAATGCTGCCGTCATCGGATATCAGTCTGCCGCCGCGTCCGCCGCCGGCGATCCGGTTCGTACGGCCGTCTTCGGCATCTTCCGTGCCGCGTCTTCTGGAACGGAACGCGGATGAAGGCTCCTCGCTTCTTCTGCGGGAGCGGATATTGTCTTCTGTATCTTCGCTTCGTCTTCTGGAACGGGTTGTTTCGGTGTCTGCCGCATCTTCCGTCCTGCGGGAACGGGCAGATGTGCTGCTGCCGGTGCGTCTGCGCGGCCATTCTTCGCTGCTGCCTTCACTCTGACGGCTTCTGCGGGGCCACTCTTCTGCCGGTTCGCTCTGGCGGCTCCTGCGGGGCCATTCCTCTCCTGCAGGCTCGCTCTGACGGCTCCTGCGCGGCCATTCTTCTCCTGCAGGCTCGCTCTGACGGCTCCGACGGGGCCATTCTTCTCCTGCCGGCTCACTCTGGCGGCTCCTGCGTGGCCACTCCTCTCCTGCAGGCTCACTCTGGCGGCTTCTGCGGGGCCATTCTTCCCCTGCAGGCTCGCTCTGACGGCTCTTACGCGGCCATTCCTCTTCTGCCGGCTCGCTCTGACGGTTCCGCCGCGGCCGGTCATATGTGTCCGCCGCCTCGCGGGAAGCGTTCCTTTCCAGTTCCGCTACTGCCGCAAGGGTTTCTGCATTGTCCTCATCGTCTCTCTGACTCTGAAGATCCTCTATACTCTGAAACAGCTCAGATGAGAAACGGGCTGTCCTTCTCGCCACTCCCTCTTTACCTGAGCTGCCTACTGCTTTATGCATTCTTCTTCTTCGTTCTTCGGAAGACATTGCCATGATAATGTGTTCTCCATGAATTTAATTTATATTAGTTTGAGCATATCATACCATAACTACAGGAAATATGCCATTGACTTTAAAAACTTTATGTAGTAAAGTTTAGTATATTAAAGTGAAAAAAATTTACAGCATGAAAGGTTCCTGATTCATGCCTGTCTGCCTGTCCCAGGCTCTTGCGGGACCGCTTTACTTCACAATCGATACGAAAGGAACATAACCATGAATCCAAAACTGCAAACTCCTGAAGTTGACCATCTGTTTGACGCCATTCTGCAGCTCAAAAACCGCGAGGAGTGCTACAAGCTTTTCTCCGATGTATGCACGATCAAAGAGCTTCTCGCCATGGCGCAGCGCTATGAGGTCGCCATGATGCTGACCCAGAAAATGACCTATCTCGATATCGCCGACAAGACCGGCGCGTCCACGGCTACGATCAGCCGCGTGAACCGCTCCCTCACCTATGGCGAGGACGGATATATGCTCGTCTTCGAGCGCCTCGGCATCCCGATGCC
>JAFTBX010000095.1 GCA_017455005.1 Lachnospiraceae bacterium
GTCTATACGAAGATGGGCAAGCTCAACTTATTTAATAAGAAGTATGAGCTCGACCACAAGCCGATCGAGGAAGGCTGTCAGTGTCCCGCCTGCCGGGATTACAGCCGTGCCTATATCCGTCATCTTCTGAAAGCGGGAGAAATGCTCGGAATGAGATTATGTACGTTGCATAATCTGTATTTTTACAATAAAATGATGGAAGATATACGTGCTTCCATCCGAAACGGCAGTTTTGAAACCTACCGGCGCGAGATGCACGAAAGTATGGAAGCCGGAGAACATGAAACGAAATAATCAGGAGGTTTGATCATGAGTGGAATGACATTGGTCATCTATTGCATCGTAATCATCGCAATGTTTTACTTTGTCGGTATCGCGCCGCAGAGAAAGGAACAGAAGAAAAAGGACGAGATGATGTCCAAGCTCGCTGTCGGAGATTACTGCGTCACGACCAGCGGCATGTATGGACAGATCATCGACATCACCAGTGACATGGTTATCGTCGAGTTCGGCGGAAAGAACTGCCGTATCCCGATGCTCAAGGCAGCAATCGCCAGCATCGAAAAGGCAGACGCAATGCATAAGGGAGTCAGCTCCGAGGCGAAGGATTCCGCGGCGGACGGAAGCGTTGATCAGAAGAAATAATAAAAAGAACAGGGAGCTTCTTTTGGAAGCTCCCTTATCTATATGTGTAGGATTTAAAGGATGAAAGTGCTTTGTTTTTCTTTTGATGATCAAAGTATAACACAGGATCCCGAAAAGTGATTGAAGGAAGATTGAAAGAAATCTTATGAAATTCTTAAGGTAACTATTAACGGTGCTGAATAGTTTCATCGACGGCAAAAGGAGAGAAAATGCTTGAATTAATATTTATAATCCTTCTGATCGTATACTTTATCACGCGTAATCCTGAACTCATGGAGAAGCTGAAGAAGAACTTTCAGTCTAAGGAAACCAAAAAGCGTCCGGACGTAGTGGATATGGACGGAAGCGATGCGGTAAAGAAAAACGTAAAGATGCCGGACTTAAAGCCGCTGCGTCCGATCGCAGTTGTTGTGGCGGTGCTGGCGGTCATCGCCTGCATTGCTTTCAGTAGCTATTATAACGTCAACGAGCAGGAGAATGCTGTCGTCACCATGTTCGGCGACGTCATCCGTACGGATACGGCAGGCCTGCATTTCAAGCTCCCGCTGATCCAGCGGGTGCACAAGGTGGATATTACCACCCACGGCACGGGCATCGGATATAATGTCAATAATGACGGACAGAGCTTTGCGTCGGACTCCGACGGCCTGATGATCACGAAGGACTTTAACTTCATCAATATTGACTTCTATATGGAGTACAAGGTGACCGATCCGGTCGCGTATCTCTATAATTCACAGGAACCGGAGCAGATCCTTAAAAACATCGCTCTCGCGAGCATCCGTTCCACGGTCATCAATTACAATGTTGACGACGCAATCACGACCGGCAAGACGCAGATCCAGTCGGAGGTCAAGGAAAAGATCACCGAGGAACTGAAAGAGCAGAATATCGGCCTCAGCATCGTGAATATTACCGTGCAGGACGCTGAGCCTCCGACAGAAGAGATCATCCAGGCGTTTAAGGCGGTCGAAACTGCCAAGCAGGGCAAGGATACCGCGGTCAATAACGCCAACAAGTATAAAAATGAGCAGGTGCCTGCTGCAGAAGCAGAAGCGGACCGGATCCTGCAGAATGCCGAAGCATCTAAGGCAGCACGAATCGCGGAAGCAGAGGGACAGGTCGCCCGTTTTGATGCGATGTATCAGCAGTACCGGCTGAATCCCCTGATCACGAAACAACGTATGTTCTATGAGACGATGGAAGATGTGCTTCCTGATCTCAAGGTCATTATTACGGACGGAACAACCGAGACCATGCTGCCGCTGGAGAGTTTCAGCGCACCGGCAGCGCCTGCTGCAACACAGGAAGGAGGGCAGTGATCATGAAGAAAATGATAGCAAGGATCGCTACGATTGTGATCGGCATCATCGTACTTGGAATCGCGGCCGGCTCCTTCTATACTGTCCCTCAGAAGCAGTACGTGGCTGTACGTCAGTTCGGAAGGATCGTCGATATCAAAGACACTCCGGGATTGAAGTTCAAGATCCCGTTCATTCAGAATGTGCAGCGGATCTCCGCGGCAACCATCCTGTACGATATTCCCGCGTCGGACGTCATTACCAGGGACAAAAAGTCCATGATCGCGGATAACTACGTACTCTGGCGCGTCACGGATCCGACCAAGTATATCCGTACGCTGGACGCAGTGGAGCTGAGGGCGGAGGAACGCATCGAGGCAGCGGTTTACAATGCCGTGAAGAACGTCATTTCCTCCATGAGCCAGGATGAGGTCATCGAAGCGCGAGGGGAGCGTCTGACAGTACTGATCACGGAGGAAGCCAATTCAGATATCTCGGACTACGGCATCGAGATCATTCAGTCGCAGATCAAATCACTTGATCTTCCGGATGACAACAAGGAGTCCGTATACGAGCGCATGATCTCCGAACGTCAGAATATTGCTGCCACCTATCAGGCAGAGGGCAATGCGGAAGCGCAGAAGATCCGCAACCAGGCGGACCGTGACGTTTCTGTCATGAAGGCGGACGCGCGCAAGAAGGCAGCCATCATCGAAGGCGAGGGCGAGGCAGAATACATGAAGATTCTCGAGGAAGCCTACAATACTTCGGATAAAGCAGAGTTTTACAATTATACCCGAAGCCTTGACGCGCTGAAATCGTCTCTGACAGGAAATAATAAGACGATCATGCTGGATAAAGATTCGGAACTGGCCAAAATACTTTACGGCAATATGCTGAATAACGATTAAAACAAAAGGAACAAGGTTATGGAAGATAAGAAAACAATCGCGGTTATTTTTGGAGGCCGCTCCTCAGAGCATGAGGTCTCCTGTATGTCCGTGATCAATGTTGCGTCACATATCGATACTTCAAAATGGAACATCCTGCTGATCGGCATCACCAAGGACGGTCGCTGGCTTCTGGCGGACAGCATTGACGCCATCCGCGACGGAAGCTGGAGAAAGTCTGCGGTCTCGGCCGTGATCAGTCCGGATGCGCGTAAGAAGTGCGCTGTTATCATGGGTGCGAATGATGACAGCAGAAAGGAAGTCCGCCTGGATGTGGTCTTCCCGATCATGCACGGCAAGTACGGCGAGGACGGAACGATCCAGGGTCTGCTGGAAATGGCAGGCATCCCGTATGTAGGCTGCGGCGTGCTTTCATCCGCGGTCTGCATGGATAAGTTCTACACCAAGATCATCGTGGACAGCATTGGCATCCGTCAGGCGGCGTTTGTCGGTGTACATGACTATGAGCTGAAAGACACTGACGCTGTCGTGCGCCGGGTCGAAGAGAAGCTCGACTATCCGGTCTTTATCAAGCCGAGCCAGGCAGGCTCATCCTGCGGCGTTTCCAAGGCACATGACCGGGATAGTCTGATCAAGGGACTGCAGACGGCAGCGGCTTTTGACTCCAAGATCCTTGTGGAAGAGTTTATCCGCGGCAGGGAGATCGAGAGCGCGGTCTTCGGCGGCATTGACGGAGAGGTCTTCGTCAGCGGCGTCGGCGAGATCCTGGCTGCTGCGGAGTTCTATGACTATGACGCGAAGTACAACAATCCGGCGTCCATGACCGTCATTGATCCGGATCTTCCGGAGGAGGCGGTTGAGACGATCCGCAAAGATGCCGCGGCGATCTTCCGCGCCGTAGACGGTTCGGGCTTGAGCCGCGTCGATTTCTTCGTCGCTGAGGATGGAGAGGTCATTTTCAATGAGATCAACACCATGCCGGGATTCACGGCGATCTCTATGTACCCGATGCTGATGGAAGCGCGCGGCGTGAATAAGGACCGCCTGGTCGAAAACCTGATCGAAAGCGCCTTCAAGCGCAGGGAGCATTGATATCATAAGGAATGTCATGCAGGTCTGAGTTATAAACTGTTTATTGACAAAACAATAAGGATATGAAAAGAAGCCGTCACAAAAGTGGCGGCTTCCGTAATGTTTGAATATACTGTTGTGAACCGGATCAGGACTTCTTTGCTTCCTTCTCGGCCTTCTTCGCTGCTTTGGCCTTTTCCTTCTTGCGCTTCTCGAGAGCCTTCTCATCGAGAACTGCGCCCTTGATCACTTCGGTGATATAAGCGCCGCTGATCTTCGCCTGGATCGTGGTCTTGGGCTGGATCTGTTCGAAGATCGGCTTCTCACACATCAGGTTGAAGAGTCTCGGACCGATCTTGGCCTTGACGACATAGACGCTCATCCAACGCATGTAGACCGGGGTCTGCTCGTAGACTTCCTTCGGGAACGGCGCATCCTTCAGCTTCATCTTCTTCTTATCAATAATGAGCATCGAGGTGACCTGCGAATAGGCATCCAGAAGCTTCTGTGACTCAAGCTGACGTGCCTGGAGCTTCTGCCCCTGCCGATAAAGTAAAAAGAGCACGACGGCTGCGATGATCAGGACTAATACCAATACGGACCAGAAAGTGTTCATAACAGGGGAACCTCCGAATGCTTTGAAATAGTGCGGCTGGAAAGCTCGCTCTCTCGAGTGCGGACACTCAAAAAGATATTATAACATTATCCGAGAAAAAACACAAGAAAAACATCTTGACGTCTATTCACAAATATGTTATCTTAAAAGTTGCATTATCATGGCATCATGGGCTTTAATGCCCATATATTCTACTATGAAAGCCTGAGAAATGCAAGAAATTTGTTACCCTTCAGATGATTTTTCGGAGCGGCCGGTTGCGGGCCGGGCCGGGAGGTCTCTGTATAACCCTGTATACGAGGTGGAGAATATCTATGGATAAGAGCAGAATGCACTCGATCAAAGTCGGCAAGGATCTCAGAATGAGCTTTTCCGAAGCAAAAGAAGTCCTGGAGATGCCGAACCTGATCGAGATTCAGAAGAATTCCTACAATTGGTTCCTCACCGATGGTCTGAAGGAGGTCTTCGATGACATTTCACCGATCACCGACTTCGCCGGACATTTAAGTCTGGAGTTTATTGACTTCCAGCTCTGCAGAGACGAAGTCAAGTACACCATCGAGGAATGTAAGGAAAGAGACGCTACATATGCAGCTCCTCTCAAAGTAAAGGTACGTCTGATCAACAACGATAAGGATGAGATCAACGAGCATGATATCTTCATGGGCGATCTCCCGCTGATGACAGACACCGGTTCCTTCGTAATTAACGGCGCGGAGCGTGTTATCGTATCCCAGCTCGTACGAAGCCCGGGCATTTACTATGAGATTGGTCACGACAAACTGGGCAAGGAGCTTTTCTCCTGTACAGTGATTCCGAACCGTGGCGCATGGCTGGAATATGAAACCGACTCCAACAACGTCTTCTGGGCTCGTGTTGACCGTACCCGTAAGGTACCGGTGACCGTCCTGATCAGGGCGCTCGGCATCGGCACCAACCGTGAAATCATTGATCTGTTCGGCGAAGAACCGAAGCTGATCGATACCCTTTCCAAAGATGTCTCCGAAAACTACCAGGACGGCCTCCTGGAGTTATATAAGAAGATCAGACCGGGCGAGCCGCTTTCCGTCGACTCTGCGCAGTCCCTTCTCAACAGCATGTTCTTTGACCAGAGAAGATATGATCTGGCCAAGGTCGGCAGATATAAGTTCAACAAGAAGCTGATGTTCCGCAACCGCCTGAACGGCAAGATCCTCGCTGAGGATGTCGTAGACGAGAACACCGGCGAGATCGTTGCGTCCGCAGGTGATACCCTCGATAAGGCCGCTTGCGACCGCATTCAGAACACCGGTTGTATCAGCGTCTGCGTCCGCGGCAAGACTGACGCCGAGAACGCGGAAGGCCGCATCGTGCGCGTCCTTTCCAACCGTATGGTTGATCTCGCAGCATATGTTGATTTTGATCCGAAGGAGATCGGCGTCCACGAGCTCGTTTACTATCCGGTGCTGAAGGGCATCCTGGATGAGCTGGCAGGCGCAGGCGAGGATGAGCTGAAGGCAGCGCTTCGCAAGAATATCACGGAGCTGATCCCGAAGCACATTACAAGAGAAGATATTCTTACTTCCATTAACTATAACATGCATCTCGAGGAGCTGATCGGCAATGCGGACGACATTGACCATCTGGGCAACCGCCGTATCCGTGCCGTCGGTGAGCTTCTTCAGAACCAGTACCGCATCGGTTTGAGCCGTATGGAGAGAGTGGTCCGTGAGCGTATGTCCACCCAGGATATCGACGAGATCACCCCGCAGTCCCTGATCAACATCAAGCCGGTGACCGCTGCCGTGAAGGAGTTCTTCGGTTCCTCCCAGCTGTCACAGTTCATGGACCAGAACAACCCGCTTTCTGAGCTGACCCACAAGAGACGTCTTTCCGCACTGGGTCCCGGCGGTCTGTCCAGAGACCGTGCCGGATTCGAGGTCCGAGACGTTCACTATACCCATTACGGACGTATGTGCCCGATCGAGACGCCTGAAGGTCCGAACATCGGTCTGATCAACTCACTGGCATCCTATGCGCGTATCAACGAGTACGGCTTTATCGAGGCTCCGTACCGTATCGTCGACAAGTCCGATCCGGCCAACCCGCGCGTAACGGATGAGATCATCTATCTGACCGCGGACGAAGAGGACAACTACCGTGTCGGCCAGGCAAACGAGCCGCTGGATGAGGAAGGCCATTTCGTCAATAAGAACGTTTCCGGTCGTTACAGAGAAGAAACGACGAGCTTCCCGAGGGCACAGGTCGATCTGATGGATGTCTCGCCGAAGATGCTGCTTTCCGTCGCAACGTCGATGATCCCGTTCCTTGAGAACGATGACCCGACACGTGCGCTGATGGGCTCCAACATGCAGCGTCAGGCTGTGCCGCTTCTGAAGACAGAAGCAGCCGTTATCGGTACCGGTATCGACGACAAGGTCGCAAAGGACTCCGGTGTCTGCGTAGTCGCTGCCAATGACGGCACGGTTACTACGGTATCCGCGAATTATATCGAGGTCCGCACCGCGACCGGCAAGGTCGACAGCTACAAGCTGACCAAGTTCATGCGTTCCAACCAGTCCAACTGCTATAACCAGAGACCGATCGTCAATGTCGGCGCCCAGGTCATGGCAGGACAGAGCATCGCGGACGGCCCGTCCACTTCCTTTGGTGAGATCGCGCTGGGTAAGAACCCGCTGATCGGATTCATGACCTGGGAAGGTTATAACTACGAGGATGCTGTTCTCTTAAGCGAGCGCCTGGTACAGGACGACGTATATACTTCCGTCCACATCGAGGAGTATGAGTGCGAAGCGAGAGACACCAAGCTCGGTCCGGAGGAGATCACAAAGGATGTTCCGGGTGTCGGTGACGACGCTCTGAAGAACCTGGATGAGCGCGGCATTATCCGCATTGGCGCAGAGGTCCGTGCCGGTGATATCCTGGTCGGTAAGGTCACCCCGAAGGGAGAGACTGAACTGACCCCCGAAGAAAGACTCCTGAGAGCAATCTTCGGTGAGAAGGCAAGAGAAGTCAGGGATACGTCCCTGAAGGTACCGCACGGCGCTTACGGCGTCATCGTGGATGCCAAGGTATTTACAAGAGAGAATTCAGACGAGCTTTCACCCGGTGTCAGCGAGTCTGTCAGAATCTATATCGCTCAGAAGCGTAAGATCGGTGTCGGCGACAAGATGGCAGGCCGTCACGGCAACAAGGGTGTCGTGTCCCGCGTGCTGCCGGTCGAGGATATGCCGTATCTTCCGAACGGACGTCCGCTGGACATCGTTCTGAACCCGCTGGGCGTACCTTCCCGAATGAATATCGGACAGGTCCTTGAGCTGCACTTAAGCCTTGCGGCACGTGCACTCGGATTCAACATTTCCACCCCGATCTTCGAGGGTGCAAATGAGCACGATATCCAGGACTGCCTTGAGATGGCAAACGACTATGTCAACGGCAGCTGGGAGGATTTCCATGAAAAGTATAAGGATGTGCTGAAGCCGGATGTCATGCAGTATCTTGGTGACCATCTTGAGCACAGAGCGCTGTGGAAGGGCGTACCGTTAAGCCGTGACGGTAAGGTACGCTTAAGAGACGGCCGTACGGGTGAGTATTTTGATTCACCGGTCGCGATCGGACACATGCATTATCTGAAGCTTCACCATCTGGTCGACGATAAGATCCACGCACGTTCGACCGGCCCGTACTCCCTGGTTACCCAGCAGCCGCTGGGAGGCAAGGCGCAGTTCGGCGGCCAGCGTTTCGGTGAGATGGAGGTCTGGGCCCTTGAGGCTTACGGCGCTTCCTACACTCTGCAGGAGATTCTGACCATGAAGTCGGATGATGTCGTCGGCAGAGTCAAGACCTATGAGGCAATCATCAAGGGCGAGAACATCCCGAAGCCGGGCATCCCGGAGTCCTTCAAGGTCCTGATCAAGGAATTGCAGTCTCTTGCGATGGATGTCAAGGTCCTGAAGGATGACGGCACCGAAGTCGAGCTCAAGGAGAACCTGGACGATACGGATATGAATCTCCACAGACTGCTTGAGGGCGACAGAAGATACCGAGACAACGACCAGAACAGACAGTTCCAGAGCTACGGCTACACCACGCAGGAGTTCAACGAAAGCGGCGAGCTCGAGGATGTGGATGACGCCGAGGAAGACAATGACGAGTTCGGAGCTGACGCGGAGTTTGACGGCGAGAACTTTGCAGATGATGATTTTGCCGCGGATGAGGAATAAGGGGGAAGAGAGTACATGGCACAAATTCAGGACACCTATGAGCCGATGACATTTGATGCGATCAGAATAGGACTTGCATCTCCTGAGAAGATTCTGGAATGGTCCCATGGTGAGGTCACCAAGCCGGAGACCATCAACTACCGTACACTGAAGCCGGAGAAGGACGGACTCTACTGCGAGAGGATCTTTGGTCCGACCAAGGACTGGGAATGCCACTGCGGCAAGTTCAAGAAGATCCGTTTCAAGGGAGTCGTCTGCGACCGCTGCGGCGTTGAAGTCACCAAGTCCTCCGTCAGACGTGAGAGACTGGGCCACATCAGCCTGGCGGCGCCGGTATCCCATATCTGGTACTTCAAGGGTATCCCATCCCGTATGGGTCTGATCCTTGATATCTCTCCGAGAGTGCTGGAGAAGGTTCTGTATTTCGCTTCCTACATCGTACTTGATCCGGGAGCGACCGGCCTTTCCTACAAGCAGGTCTTAAGCGAGAAGGAATACAGGGATGAGGTCGAGAAGAACGGCGCGGACGCATTCCGTGTCGGTATGGGCGCGGAGGCGGTGCTCGAACTGCTGAAGGCCATCGATCTGGAGAAGGAATCCGAAGAACTGAAGAGCGAGCTGAAGGACAGCTCCGGACAGAAGCGAGCACGTATCGTGAAGCGTCTGGAAGTGGTCGAGGCATTCCGTCACAGCGGAAACAAGCCGGAATGGATGATCATGACTGTGATCCCGGTCATTCCGCCGGATATCCGTCCGATGGTACAGCTGGACGGCGGCAGATTCGCGACCTCCGATCTGAACGACCTGTACAGAAGGATCATTAACCGTAATAACAGATTGGCACGTCTTCTGGAACTCGGCGCGCCGGAGATCATTATCCGTAACGAGAAGCGTATGCTGCAGGAAGCAGTTGACGCACTGATCGATAACGGCCGCCGCGGCCGTCCGGTCACCGGACCCGGCAACCGTGCCATCAAGTCCCTTTCCGATATGCTGAAAGGTAAACAGGGACGATTCCGTCAGAACCTTCTCGGAAAGCGTGTTGACTATTCAGGCCGTTCCGTTATCGTCGTCGGACCCGAACTGAAGATCTATCAGTGCGGCCTGCCGAAGGAGATGGCGATCGAGCTGTTCAAGCCTTTCGTTATGAAGGAGCTTGTACAGAACGGTTCCGCACACAACATCAAGGCGGCAAAGAAGATGGTCGAGCGTCTGGAGCCGGGCGTCTGGGATGTCCTCGAGGACGTTATCAAAGAGCATCCCGTCATGCTGAACCGTGCACCTACACTGCACAGACTGGGCATCCAGGCATTTGAGCCGATCCTGGTCGAGGGTAAGGCGATCAAACTGCATCCGCTTGTCTGTACCGCATTCAACGCGGACTTTGACGGCGACCAGATGGCAGTACACCTTCCGATCTCTGTCGAGGCACAGGCAGAATGCCGTTTCATGCTGCTGAGCCCGAACAACCTGCTGAAGCCTTCCGACGGCGGCGTCGTTGCCGTTCCGTCACAGGATATGGTCCTGGGTATCTACTATCTGACACAGGAGAGACCCGGCGCCAAGGGTGAAGGCTCCATCTATAAGAGCATCAACGAGGCGATCCTTGCTTATGAAAACGGTGAGGTTACGCTCCATGCCAAGGTCAAGACGAGAGTCAGAAAGCAGATGGAAGACGGCTCTGAGATCAGCGCTGTCATCGAAACCACCATCGGCCGCCTGATCTTCAACGAGATCATTCCGCAGGACCTCGGCTATGTGGATCGTTCCAAGCCGGAAAATGCGCTTCTTCCCGAGATCGATTTCCTCGTCAAGAAGGGTGAGCTCAAGGGTATTCTCGAGCGCATCATGAACATCCACGGTGCTACCGAGACGGCAGTTGCCCTGGATAACATCAAGGCAATCGGATACAAGTATTCAACCAGAGCGGCATTGACAGTCTCCATTTCGGACATGGTCGTCCCGGCTGAGAAGCAGGAAATCATGGACGAGGCGCAGAAGACAGTCGATAAGATCGCAAGGGATAAGGCCCGCGGTCTGATCACCGAGGAAGAGCGTTATAAGGAAGTCATCGATACCTGGAAGGAAGCCGATGATACCCTTACCAAGAAGCTGCTGGCAGGCCTTGACACTTATAACAACCTGAAAATGATGGCGCACTCCGGAGCCCGTGGTTCTGATAAGCAGATCAAACAGCTGGCAGGCATGCGTGGCCTCATGGCTGATACGACCGGTCATACGATCGAGCTGCCGATCAAGTCCAACTTCCGTGAGGGTCTGGATATCCTGGAGTACTTCATCTCCGCGCACGGCGCACGTAAGGGACTTTCCGATACCGCGCTGCGTACCGCTGACTCGGGTTACCTGACCAGACGTCTGGTCGATGTCTCCCAGGATCTGATCATCCGTGAGGAAGACTGCTCCGTAGGCAAGGACGAGATCCCGTCCATGGAGATCAAGGGCTTCCTGGATGGCCAGGAGACCATCGAGTCTCTGGAAGAGCGTATCACCGGACGTTATGTCGCTGAGACGATCATCGATCCCGAGACTAAGGAGATCGTCATCAAGGCAAACCATCTCTGCACCAACGAGAGAGCACCCAAGGTCATTGCTGCGCTCGAGAAGATGGGCAGAGACTCCATCAGGATCCGTACTGTCCTTACCTGCCGTTCCAAGGTCGGTGTCTGCGCGAAGTGCTACGGTGCCAACATGGCGACCCGTACACCGGTCCAGGTCGGTGAGGCTGTCGGTATCATCGCCGCACAGTCCATCGGTGAGCCGGGTACACAGCTGACGATGCGTAACTTCCATACCGGCGGCGTCGCATCCAACCAGGATATTACACAGGGTCTTCCCCGTGTCGAGGAGCTTTTCGAGGCCAGAAAGCCGAAGGGACTTGCGATCATTTCCGAGATCCCCGGTGAGGTCTCTCTCAGAGATACGAAGAAGAAGCGTGAGATCACGGTCACGGATACCGAGAACAATGTCCAGAAGACCTACCTGATCCCTTACGGTTCCCGTCTGAAGGTTCAGGACGGCGCAGTCATCGAGGCCGGTGACGAGATCACGGAAGGTTCCGTAAACCCGCACGACCTGCTGCGTATCAAGGGCGTCAGAGCGGTACAGGACTACATGCTGCGTGAAGTACAGCGTGTATATCGTCTGCAGGGTGTTGAGATCAACGATAAGCATATCGAGATGATCGTCCGTCAGATGATGAAGAAGGTCCGTATCGAAGATGCCGGTGACAGCGATCTGCTTCCGGGCATTTCCGTAAACCTCCTTGATTTCAATGACATCAACGAGGAACTGGAGAAGGAAGGCAAGCGTCCGGCAGAAGGCAAGATCACGATGCTCGGTATCACCAAGGCATCCCTTGCAACGGATTCGTTCCTTTCCGCTGCGTCCTTCCAGGAGACCACAAAGGTCCTGACTGAGGCTGCGATCAACGGCAAGGTCGACTACCTGAACGGTCTGAAGGAGAACGTCCTGATCGGTAAGCTCATCCCGGCAGGTACCGGTATGAAGCGCTACAGAGACATTGAGCTTTCTTCCGATGAGGCAGTCGAGGCAGCTGCCGAGCAGCCTGCTCCTGCAGACAACATTTACGAAGAAGTGCTTGCTTCCGTAGAAGAGGCTATGCCGGCAGAGGACGAGGGTGAGATCCTGGAGGAGCCGGAGATGGTTCTCGCGGGAGAAGAGGACGTTATTGAATAAGTGAACTATGAATGCGGCGCGGTCCCTGGGATCGCGTCGCGTTTTACGAAAGCCCGGCGAAGTCCCCTTCTGCGGTTCCCGTCTTCGCTTCGCTCCGGTCGGCGCCAAACAGGCGTCACCGGCGCCTGGCGCCCCGCTCCGGATTTCGCATTTGCAGATCAACAAGGATGCGAAATCCGTCGCTGCGGGCCGTCGACGTCCGCAGACAGGGGACCTCGACCGGTCAGGCGCGTACGTTCAGGTACCGCGCCGCACCGAAGCCTTCATCCGTGCACTTATTTGAGAAACATCTTGACATAATTGACTATTGCGATTATTATAGTATGGCGCGCGCGTATGCACGCGTCATATTTGTTGTTTAAGAAACAACACAGCCATTATATCTCAAAGGAGGTGAAACTAATGCCAACATTTAACCAGCTGGTTAGAAAAGGAAGACAGACTTCTGTTAAGAAATCTACTGCTCCTGCTCTTCAGAGAGGATTCAACTCCCTCAGAAAGAGACCGACCAACGAGTCATCACCGCAGAAGCGTGGTGTATGCACAGCTGTTAAGACAGCTACCCCGAAGAAGCCGAATTCAGCTCTTCGTAAGATCGCCAGAGTACGTCTTTCCAACGGTATCGAAGTTACCAGCTATATTCCGGGTGAGGGTCATAACCTTCAGGAGCATAGCGTAGTACTGATCCGTGGCGGCCGTGTTAAGGATCTTCCGGGTACTCGTTACCACATCATCAGAGGAACCCTTGATACCGCAGGCGTTGCAAACCGCAAGCAGGCTCGCTCCAAGTACGGTGCTAAGAAGCCGAAAGTCAAGAAGTAATCGAAACTTCGAAATTGAGATTTAATGGTTGAATTACTATATACACAGACCAGTCTCGATTTCTGAGAGTACCGATGATCTAATGTAAGAATAATTAAGGAGGGAAGTATTGTGCCACGTAAAGGACATACTCAAAAGAGAGACGTTCTGGCAGATCCGATCTACGGTAACAAGGTAGTTACCAAGCTTATCAACCAGATCATGCTGGATGGTAAGCGCGGAGTAGCTCAGAAGATCGTTTACGGCGCATTCGAAGAAGTCGCTTCCAAGACCGGCAAGCCGGCTGTGGAAGTCTTCGAAGAGGCCATGAACAACATTATGCCCGTACTCGAGGTCAAGGCTAAGCGTATCGGCGGTGCTACCTATCAGGTACCGATCGAAGTCAAGCCGGACAGAAGACAGGCGCTGGCTCTTCGCTGGCTGACCGCCTTCTCCCGTAAGCGCGGTGAGAAGACCCAGAAGGAAAGACTTGCCAACGAGATCATGGATGCTGCCAACAACACCGGCGCTTCCGTAAAGAGAAAAGAAGAGATGCACAGAATGGCAGAGGCCAACAAGGCATTTGCTCACTATCGCTTCTGATCTTCTTAAATATTTAAGGAGCGTTGTTAGATGGGAAGAGAATATCCATTAGAGAGAACCCGTAATATCGGAATCATGGCTCATATCGATGCAGGTAAGACCACACTGACTGAGCGTATTCTGTATTACACCGGTATCAACTACAAGATCGGTGATACCCTTGAGGGTACTGCGACCATGGACTGGATGGCCCAGGAGCAGGAGAGAGGTATCACTATTACATCAGCGGCTACCACATGCCACTGGACCAAGCATAAGGACAACAAGCCGGATCCGACGCAGCTTGAGCATCGAATCAACATCATCGACACCCCGGGCCACGTTGACTTCACTGTTGAGGTTGAGCGTTCCCTGCGTGTCCTTGACGGTGCTGTAGGTGTCTTCTGTGCGAAGGGCGGCGTTGAGCCCCAGTCCGAGAACGTGTGGAGACAGGCTGATACCTACAATGTACCGCGTATGGCATTCATCAATAAGATGGACATACTCGGAGCCAACTTCTACGGAGCTGTAGAACAGATCCGCACCAGACTTGGCAAGAACGCCATCATTACCCAGCTTCCGATCGGTAAGGAAGATACCTTCAAGGGTATCATCGACCTGTTCGAGATGCGCGCGTATATCTACAATGACGAGAAGGGTGACGACGTATCTATCGTCGAGATCCCGGACGACATGAAGGATGACGCTGAGCTGTATCGTTCAGAGCTGGTTGAGAAGATCTGCGAGCTTGATGATGATCTTACCATGATGTACCTTGACGGTGAGGAGCCGTCCGAGGAACAGCTCAAGGCTGCTCTGAGAAAGGGCTGCTGCGAGTGTACCGCTATCCCGGTATGCTGCGGTTCCGCTTACAGAAACAAGGGTGTTCAGAAGCTTCTGGACGCGATCATTGAATTCATGCCTGCACCGACCGATATCCCCGCGATCGAGGGTACCGATCTGGAAGGCAACCCGACCGTACGTCACTCATCCGATGATGAGCCGTTCGCTGCTCTGGCATTCAAGATCATGACCGACCCGTTCGTAGGTAAGCTGGCATACTTCAGAGTGTACTCCGGTACAGTGAACTCCGGTTCCTATGTACTGAATGCTACCAAGAATAAGAAAGAGCGTGTGGGCCGTATCCTTCAGATGCATGCCAACAAGCGTCAGGAGATCGACAAGTGCTACTCCGGTGATATCGCTGCAGCTGTAGGCTTCAAGTTCACCGGTACAGGTGATACCATCTGTGATGATCAGCATCCGGTCATCCTTGAGTCCATGGAGTTCCCGGAGCCGGTTATCGACGTTGCAATCGAGCCGAAGACCAAGGCTTCCCAGGGCAAGATGGGCGAGGCACTTGCAAAGCTTGCAGAAGAAGACCCGACCTTCAGAGCAAAGACCGACCAGGAGACAGGTCAGACCATCATCAGCGGTATGGGCGAGCTCCATCTGGAGATCATCGTCGACAGACTGCTGCGTGAGTTCAATGTCGAAGCAAACGTCGGCGCTCCGCAGGTTGCATATAAGGAAACCATTACCAAGCCGGTTGATATCGAATCCAAGTATATCAAGCAGTCCGGTGGTAAGGGTCAGTACGGACACTGTAAGGTCAAGTTTGAGCCGATGGATGCCAACGGCGAGGAAGTATACAAGTTCGAGAACACCGTCGTAGGCGGCGCGATCCCGAAGGAGTATATCCCGGCGATCGATGAAGGTATCCAGGAAGCTATGAAGTCAGGAACACTCGGCGGATTCCCGGTACTCGGCATTCATGCCAATGTATGGGACGGAAGCTACCACGAGGTCGACTCTTCCGAAATGGCATTCCATATCGCAGGTTCTCTTGCGCTGAAGGATGCTATGGCGAAGGGCGCTCCGGTACTCCTTGAGCCGATCATGAAGGTTGAAGTAACGATGCCTGAGGAATACATGGGCGACGTTATCGGCGACATCAACTCCCGCCGTGGCCGTATCGAGGGTATGGATGACCTTGGCGGCGGCAAGATCGTAAGATCTTACGTTCCGCTGGCAGAGATGTTCGGTTATTCAACTGACCTTCGTTCCAAGACACAGGGACGCGGCAACTACTCCATGTTCTTCGACCACTATGAGCAGGTTCCGAAGAACGTTCAGGAGAAGGTGCTGAACGACAAGAAGGGCAGATAAGCCGCGGCCGTTTTCCGGCACGTATGCTTTGAAACCAAAGCTTGAAAAATAAGGGCATATCCCTTATAATGAAGCAAGCATCAGTTCACAGAAAACAAACACAATCATAATTTACAATGAATTTGTTTAGGAGGAAGCTGTAATGGCAAAGGAGAAATTTAACAGAAGCAAACCCCACTGCAACATCGGCACCATCGGCCATGTTGACCACGGCAAGACTACTCTGACCGCTGCTATCACCAAGACTCTGGCTGAGAGAACCGGACAGGGCGCTGCTGTTGCATTCGATATGATCGATAAGGCTCCGGAAGAGAGAGAAAGAGGTATCACCATCAACTCTGCACACGTAGAGTACGAGACCGAGAAGCGTCACTATGCACACGTTGACTGCCCTGGCCACGCTGACTACGTTAAGAACATGATCACCGGTGCTGCACAGATGGATGGTTCCATCCTCGTAGTTGCTGCTACTGATGGTGTCATGGCTCAGACCAGAGAGCACATCCTGCTTGCTCGTCAGGTAGGCGTTCCGTACATCGTAGTATTCATGAACAAGTGCGACATGGTTGATGACGAAGAGTTATTAGACCTTGTTGAGATGGACATTAGAGATCTTCTTAACGAGTATGACTTCCCTGGCGATGACATCCCA
>JAFTBX010000096.1 GCA_017455005.1 Lachnospiraceae bacterium
TATGGGCATTGACCCGGAGTATCCCCCTTTCAGCTATCTGGGAGATGACGGCAAATACACCGGATTTGACGTAGAGATCTGCCAGGCGGTTTGTGATCATCTTGGCTGGGAACTCGAGATTTTCCCCGTGAACTGGGATGAGAAGCTGGTGCAGCTTGACTCGATGGAATGCGACTGTGTCTGGTCCGGAATGACCATCCTCGACAGCATGAAGGATGCCGGCTACAACATTTCGGAGCCGTATTTCGACAATACACAGGTCCTGGTCGTGAAGGAGGACAGCGGTTTTGCTTCTTCCGCGGATCTGGCCGGAAAGGTCGTGGCAGTGCAGCTCGGTACATCCGGTGAAAGCCTGCTGAATGATGATCTGGCGGATCTTGCAGCGACCTTCGACAATGTCCTCACCTGTGACAGCTTCCTGAAGTGCTTCACCGAGCTCGAGGGCAACGCGGTTGACGCGGTATTTGTAGACATGCCGGTTGCGTCGAACTATGTCTCTACCCACGAAGGCCTTGCGATCATTGACGAGGATCTCGGTGCGGAACAGTACGGCATTGCTTTCCGCGCGGACGATGCAGAGCTTTGCGCGACGATCGACGCGGCGGTACAGGAGCTGGTCGAAAACGGCACTTATGCCGAGATCGCTTCCAAACCGGAGTATGAGGAGATCGTCAACAACCTTCTCTTCCTGAGCAAGTAAGAGCGCTTAACAATGTAATCACCGGCAGAAGCCCGAAGACGCCGTTTTTGTGCGTTTTCGGACTTCTTTCTGGTTAATGAGCTTTCCAAACCGGGAGGTTTGCCATGTCTTTAATGACCATGATTCTCAAGATGAGCGAAGGTCTGGGCAGGACCTGTGCCATCTTTTTCCTGACACTTTTGTTTTCTCTGCCGCTGGGTATGATCGTCGCCCTTCTGCGCATGAGCAAGTTCAAGCCGGTGGCGGCGGTCACACGGTTTTGTATCACCGTCCTGCGCGGCACGCCTCTGATGCTGCAGCTGCTGGCGGTCACATACGGGCCCTATTATCTGTTCGGTGCCAATGTTGTCCGCAACAAGCTGATCCCGGTCGTGATCGCGTTTTCCATCAACTATGCGGCTTACTTTGCCGAGATCTACCGGGGCGGCATCGAGTCGATCCCCGTCGGACAGTATGAGGCAGCCGAGGTGCTGGGCTATACCAGAACACAGACCTTCCAGCGCATCATTCTGCCGCAGGTCATCAAGCGCATCATGCCGAGCATTACGAACGAAGTGGTCACCTTGGTCAAAGACACGTCCATGGCCTTTACGGTGTCTTATCAGGAAATGTTCACCATCGGCAAGCAGATCGCCAACTCCCAGACAAGCTTTACGCCGTTTGTAGTTGCCGGTGTATTTTATTATGTCTTTAACGCGGTTGTCGACTATGTAATGGGCAGGGTCGAAAAGCGGCTGGATTACTATCGGTAAGGAGAGAGAAAGAATGGACGATAAGGAAAAAATCACAACGGGTGGCACTCCCAGTATCCTCGAGATCCGTGCCCTGCAGAAGTCATTCGGACCCCTTTCTGTTCTGAAGGACATCTCTCTTTCCGTTGACCGCGGAAATGTTGTCTCCATCATCGGGCCTTCCGGCTCGGGAAAATCAACCCTGCTGCGCTGCGCTTCCTTCCTGGAGACAGCGGACGGCGGCGATATACTTTTCGACGGGCAGTATGCCATGCATGACGGCGTCTACGCTTCAAAAGCGGAACTGAAACGCTTCAAAACGCTCTTCGGGTTGGTGTTCCAGAACTTTAACCTGTTTCCGCATTATTCGGTTTTGAGGAATGTGACCGAGGCACCGATCCTGCACGGGGAGGATAAAGAGGAAGTTCACGAGCGCGCGCTCGGGATCCTGAAAAAAATGGGACTCGAGGGGAAGGAGAAATCATATCCATTTCAGCTTTCCGGCGGACAGCAGCAGCGTGTGGCGATTGCAAGAGCGCTCGCAATGCGGCCGGAGGTCCTGTACTTTGATGAACCCACCAGCGCGCTGGATCCCGAGCTCACCGGAGAAGTTCTGAAGGTCATCCGCCAGCTGGCGGAGGAGAAGATGACCATGGTGGTCGTCACACATGAGATGCCTTTCGCGAAAGCTGTCAGCAACCGTGTCATCTTTATGGACGGCGGCGTTATTGTGGAACAGGGTGATCCGAGGGAAGTCTTCGACAACCCGAAAGAAGAGCGTACAAAGCAGTTTCTGCGGGTGTTTGAGCGATGAAGCAGGACTGCGTGGATCCTGCAAAAAAGCAGCAGGAAAGAATGGGAACGATCCGGTACAGCATCTTTGATCCGACCGGGAACATCACCGCCCTTGTCAGCGACAGCGTGCCCGTTCCTAAGCAACCTGCAGTTGCGGCAAAGATCATGCGGCATCATCCGGCAGTGGAACAGGTCGGCTTTGTTACCTTTCCGCAGCCGGCGGAAAGCGGCTGTCTCCCTGAGCTGCGTATGGCGGGGGGAGAGTTCTGCGGCAACGCGTCCATGTGCGCTGCGGCATTCTACGCTTTTTCGCTGGAGCAGGCAGGAGAGGACGAGCCGGAGCGTGTTTTGCTCCGCGTTTCCGGAGCAAACGAGCCGGTAGAGGTGAAGCTGAAAAGAAAAGACGAGACAGGCTGGTCTGCCGGCGTGAAGCTCCCGCCTGCGTTATCCGTCGGAAGCGTCGAACTGGCGTGGAACGATATCGGCGCGTCTCTTCCGCTTGTCCGAATGGAGGGCATCTCGCATCTTATCATCGGGACAGAGTCTCCATTTTTCGCATTGAAGGAGGACCGGGAAGCGGCAGGGCAGGCAGTGAAGATCTGGTGTGAGGCATGCCAGGCCCCGGGTCTCGGCATGATGTTTCTGGAGGAGGCTGACGGCGGCTATCATCTGACACCGCTGGTCTATATCCCCGGCGGCGATACACTGTTCTGGGAAAACTCCTGCGCGAGCGGCAGCGCCGCAACCGGCATACTGCTGGCGGCAAGAAGCGGCCATGCGGCGGACCTGACACTGCAGGAACCCGGCGGCATCCTCCGCGTGCAGAGTGATCCGGCCGGCAGGGAAACCTGGCTTTTCGGAAAAGCAAGCCTGCTTGGACAGCACATCCTGCAGGCTGGCTGATTAATGACCGGATCTTAAGGAATCCGGTGTCTCGAAAACGTATATCAAATAAGGATGAAATGCTTCAGGCAGTCCCGAAAGGGGCTGCCTTCTTACGTGCAACTGGGAAGATACGCACAGATCCCCTATCTGCGGACGTCGACGGCCCGCAGCGACGGATTTCGCTACCTTGATTTGCTGGAAATGCGAAATCCGGAGCGGGAGGGGAACCGCAGAAGGGGATCGGTGCGTGTCCAATCCAATAACATCATTAGATCAAACATAAATAGATTGAAAACTCGGTTGAAATATCTTGCTGAATGTGCTATCCTTTATTAGTTACGGTTAAAGGGTGTAGTCTGCCCTGAAACCGGCGTTATGTAATCACTATTTTTTAAGGCAGGTAAGAACAATGAAGGAACAGAGCAAGGGCAGTGCATTATTCAGACTGATCCTGATTCTTGCAGCGACTGTAGCTTTTTGTATTCTTGGTGTCAACAACATGAAGAACATCAAGCTCGGTCTGGATCTGGACGGCGGCGTCAGTATCACCTATCAGGCGTCCGAAGAGAATCCGTCAGCTGTGGACATGGCTGATACGATCTACAAGCTGCAGAAGAGAGCGGAGAACTATTCCAATGAGGCTTCGGTTTACCAGGAGGGTTCCAACCGTATCAATATCGATATTCCGGGCGTTTCGGACGCAAACGCCATTCTGCAGGAGCTGGGCAAGCCGGGGTCCCTGCAGTTCGTTACTTTCGCATATGACGAGAGCGGCAATGTCACCGGCATCGGCGACGTCGTTATCGAAGGTGCAGATGTGCAGACCGCAGGCGTTGCGCAGCACGAAGGCAAGGCAGGCGAGAGCGACTCCTATGAGGTCGGCCTGACACTCACTGCGGATGGCGCGAAGAAGTTCGCGGACGCGACGACTGCCAATGTCGGCAAGCAGATCGCCATCATCTATGATGATGAGATCGTTTCCGCACCGGTCGTCAACGAGCCGATCACCGGCGGACAGTGCTCCATCACCGGTAACTTCGACTATGATACCGCTTTCAATCTGGCATCCACGATCCGTCTCGGCGCACTGAAGCTGGAATTGACCGAGCTTCGTTCCAATGTTGTCGGCGCAAGACTCGGACAGCAGGCGATCGCGACCTCCCTGAAGGCAGGCCTGATCGGTTTCCTGATCGTCATCGCTATCATGCTGTTCCTCTACAGAGTTGCAGGTCTTGCGGCTTCTGTTGCACTCAGCATGTATGTCGGACTGATCCTGATCCTTCTTGATGCATTCGAGATCACGCTGACCCTTCCCGGTATCGCAGGTATCATCCTGTCCATCGGTATGGCAGTCGACGCGAACGTCATCATTTTCACCCGTATCAAGGAAGAACTTGGTCTGCAGAGGAGCGTCGGAGAGGCGATCCATGCCGGATTCAACAAGGCTCTGTCCGCGATCGTCGACGGCAACGTCACCACGATCATCGCAGCGGCTGTCCTTTACTTCCGCGGTTCGGGTACCGTCAGAGGTTTCGCGCAGACCCTGGCACTCGGTATTATCCTTTCCATGGTTACCGCGCTGTTCATCACCAGATGGCTGCTCAATGCGTTCTACGCGCTCGGCGCTGATTCCGCAGAGCTTTACGGCACCAAGAAGCCGGTTGAAAAGCCTTATCATTTTGTAAAGAAGAGCAAGATCGCGTACGGCATTTCCCTTGCTGTCATTGTCCTCGGTTTCGTACTGATGGGCGTGAACAAGGCAGGTACCGGCGATATCCTGAACTATGGCCTTGACTTCAAGGGCGGTACTTCCACCAATGTTACCTTCAACGAGGATCTTACACTTGACGAGATCTCCGAGAGCGGTGTTCCGGTCGTTGTTGAGGCTACCGGCGATATGAGCCCGCAGGTTCAGAAGGTCGCAGGCACCAATGAGGTCCTGATCCGTACCACTTCACTTGATACTGACGCAAGACTGAAGCTGAACGACGCACTTGCTGACGCGTTCCAGGTTGATAAGGAGCTGATCACCGCGGAGAACATCTCCGGAAGCGTTTCTGCCGAGATGAAGCGTGACGCGATCGTGGCAGTTGTAATGGCTACCATCCTGATGCTGCTTTACATCTGGTTCCGTTTCAAAAACATTTACTTTGCTTCCTCCGCGGTTCTTGCACTGGTCCATGACGTACTGGTCACGCTGACCTTCTACGCGCTGTTCAAGTGGTCCGTCGGATCCACCTTCATCGCGTGCATGCTGACGATCGTAGGTTATTCGATCAACGCGACCATCGTCATCTTTGACCGTATCCGTGAGAACCTGAAAGAGGAAAAGAACATCAACAAGACCACTGAGGAGATCGTGGATCTTTCCATCACGGAGACCCTGAGCCGAAGCCTGTTCACTTCGCTCACCACCTTCGTCATGGTCTTCTGCCTCTTCATCTTCGGCGTATCCTCTATCAGAGAGTTCGCATTGCCGCTGATGGCCGGTATCATCTGCGGCGGCTATTCCTCTGTCTGCGTCACCGGTCCGTTGTGGAACCTGATGAACGGACGTAAGAACCAGCGCATGGCGGCAGCGGCTGCGGAAGCAAAGAAGGAAAAGAAGAACAAAAAGAACTGATCCAATCATACCAGGAGGACCTGATCCGGTTTGAAAATGAAGTATACCATCGTTGCGGAAGACGGCCGAGCCAAGTCGGCCCATATCGAGACTGTCCATGGTGAGATCGAAACGCCGGTCTTCATGAACGTCGGAACAGTGGGCGCGATCAAGGGCGCCGTCTCCACGGCGGATCTTAAGGAGATCGGATGCCAGGTGGAGCTGTCCAATACCTACCACCTGCACGTCCGGACCGGAGACAAGCTGATCAAAGAGTTCGGCGGACTCCGCGCATTTATGAACTGGGACCGTCCCGTACTTACGGACAGCGGCGGATTTCAGGTCTTTTCCCTGGCTTCCCTCCGTAAGATCAAAGAAGAGGGCGTCAGCTTCAGCTCTCACATCGACGGCCATAAGATCTTTATGGGGCCGGAAGAGAGCATGCAGATCCAGTCGAACCTGGGCTCGACGATCGCGATGGCGTTTGACGAGTGTCCGCCTGCTCTGGCAGAACGGAAGTATATCGAGCAGAGCGTCGCGCGTACCGAGCGCTGGCTCGCGCGCTGCAAGACGGAGATGGCGAGGCTGAACAGCCTCGAGGACACAGTCAATCCCGACCAGCTGCTGTTCGGCATCAACCAGGGCGGCATCCTCGAGGATGTACGTATTGCGAACGCCGAGAAGATCTCTGAGATGGATCTCGATGGGTATGCTGTCGGAGGTCTCGCGGTCGGTGAGTCCCATGAAGAGATGTACGCCACGTTGGACGCGGTCGTACCGCATCTTCCGAAGGCAAAACCGACATATCTCATGGGCGTAGGTACGCCGCTCAACATCATTGAAGGCGTAGCCCGCGGAATTGACTTCTTTGACTGCGTTTATCCGAGCCGTAACGGCCGGCACGGTCACGTCTATACGAAGATGGGCAAGCTCAACTTATTTAATAAGAAGTATGAGCTCGACCACAAGCCGATCGAGGAAGGCTGTCTGTGTCCCGCCTGCCGGGATTACAGCCGTGCCTATATCCGTCATCTTCTGAAAGCGGGAGAAATGCTCGGAATGAGATTATGTACATTGCATAATCTGTATTTTTACAATAAAATGATGGAAGATATACGTACTTCCATCCGAAACGGCAGTTTTGAAACCTACCGGCGCGAGATGCACGAAAGTATGGAAGCCGGAGAACATGAAACGAAATAATCAGGAGGTTTGATCA